>JAGLHV010000001.1 GCA_023143305.1 bacterium
GAAAAACATATTTTGCCTTTATTCTACCCTCTCCCCCCTTATAATTTCCGCATATATTTCTTCCATTTTTTTTATAAAAATATCTCTGGTAAATACATTTTCTATACGCTTTCTGCCTTCTTTTCCCATAACTTGAGCTCTTTTCTTGTTTTCCAGAAGAAATTCTATTCTTTGCGCCATTAAATCACTATCACCCGGAGGAACAAGAAAACCAGTAATCTTCTCCTTAATTATTTCCGGAATACTGCCAACCTTTGTCCCTACAACAGGTTTACCGACAGACATCCATTCCATAGTTACCCGTGAAATTGCTTCCGAACCCACAGAAGAAACAACCCCTACATCGCACAAATTCATTACATCGGAAACATTAGCACAGAATCCGACAAAAATAATTTTATTTCTTACTCCTGATTTTTCTGCTATTTGTTCTAAATCCTTTATTTTTAAGTTTTTCTCTTCCCCTACAATAAGAAATTTTACTTTAGAATTTTTAGCGGATATTTTCCCTGCCGCTTCAATAAAAATTTGATGACCTTTTACCGGATCCAAACGACCGATAACACCAACAAGTGTTGTCTTTTCCTCTACATGTAGTTTCTTTCGCAGTTTTTCCTGTTTATTATCCAATCGAAATTTTTCTATATCAACAAAAGGATAAACAGTATCAATTTTTTTCTCTTCTAAATGTAAAGAATTAACCGATAAATTCTTTACAAAATCAGAAGAAACAATTAATTTATCCGCGATTTTTTGGTGAATGATTCGGTTAAACCAATTATTTTTAGGAGGTCTCATCTCTCCCCTTGTTCTTACCAACCCTATTTTAAAATTAGAATTTTCTGCCTGCAATGATTTTATGGCTAAAGCTAAAGTAAAAAAACCTTCTCCGTAATGTGCATTTATAATTTGTATTTTTTCTTTTTTTAAAAATTCTTTCAACCGGAAAAAATCCGATAAAAAACACCAGGGTTTATTCAAATTGAAATGAGTATAGGTAGGAATTCCCCATCCTTCTGCTTTTATTACAGGAGGAGTATTTTTTTCTCCAATAACAAATACCCGGTGTTTCCTTTTGTGCAATCCTTTAGCTAAAGATATTCCATACTCAGCAATAGCATTCCACCAACGAATGTTTACTACCTGTACTATATTCATCTTTTTTACTTAACCCCGTTTTTATAATTAAAAATTACTTATTACCCTGATTTTATCCCTTTTTTGTAGTTAATTTTTGCCTAACAGCCTCTAATACCTCATCCACTTTAATTGCACTCATACATTCATGTGTTTTTAATTTACATTTATATCCTCCGTGCAAACCACACGGCCGGCAAGGTAATTTTTTTTCTATAACTAAATTATTTTCTCCGTAAGGATAAAATCCAATTTGAGTAGTCGTCGGCCCAAACAAAGCAATTACCGGAATTTTATGTGCAACTGCTATATGCATTGAAGCAGAATCATTACTCACAAAAATACGGCAGTTACTAATTAAAGCCGATAATTGTTTTAAAGACGTTTTACCTGCTAAATTAATTATATTTTCCCTGGTTTGAGATGAAATTTCATTTACAATTCGATTAACAACAGGAACATCGTTTTTACTGCCAAAAATTACCGGCTTACAATCCATTTTGACCAGCAAATTTAATAATTTTGCATATCGTTGCGGCCACCATCTTTTAGTAGGCCATACTGACCCGGGATTAATTCCTATCAATAAATTATTTTCTTTAATCCCATATTGTTTTAAAGTTTTTGTTGCCTCTTTTTTTTCGTTTTCTTTTATAGGAATAAAAATTTCCGGATTAGTATTTTTTATTCCCATAAAAACAGCCAGATCAAGATTTCGCTCCAAATCGTGTTTATTTTTATCATAATAGATGATTTTATTTAAAAATATTTTTCCCTGACTCTTATCAAATCCTACCCTTAACGGGATTTTGCTTAACCAGGAAAGAAAAGCACTTCTGAAAGAACGGTGAGGCAAAATAGCTATATCAAATTTTTTTCCTCGTATTTTTCTCACCAGTTTTAAAAAACCAAAAAAACTTCTGTCTCTCCCTTTTTTTTCATAAATAATCAATTCATCAACGGCGGGATGCTCAATTAAAATTTCCTTAGTACCCGGAATAACCAAAACTGATAAAAAACAATTTTTCATCGTTTTTTTAATCTCGGATAGCAAAGGAATAGTCAAAATTAAGTCGCCTAAAAAAGCTGTCTGAATAACTAAAATACGTTTCAATTCCTCTTCCCTTTTTATAAAAACAATTAGAAAAAATTTCTAACCATTTTTCAATAATTTATCTACAGCATTAATTATTTCTTCTGTTGAAATTAAATTCAGGCAATCAAAAGTCTTTTTAGGACATTTATCTTTTGCATGTAAACTACATGGCCGACAGGGTAAATCCTTTTGAATTATTATTTTATTTTTTTCCCACGGTCCAAATCCAAAATCCAGGGTTGTAGGACCAAACAAAGCAACTACCGGAATTTCCAACGCTGCAGCTATATGCATTGCCCCTGTATCAGGAGTAATTAAAACTTTGCACATTTTTATTAAAGCAATAAGCCCTCTTAAATCTGTCTTGCCCACTAAATTAAAAATCTCATGGAGTGTATAAGGACCAAACCCGGAAATAATCTTCTTAGTAAATTCTAAATCTTCTTTTCCCCCCAGGAGTACCGGGGTATAATTTTTCTCTAACAATTTTTGAATTAATTCCGTATATTTAGAGGAAAACATTTTTTTTGTTTTATGTTTAGCCCCTAAATTTACCCCGATTAAAACCTGCGGCAAATTACTTCTAACACTTTTTATTCTGATTTTTGCTTGTTTAATATCTTCTTCGGTTAAAAAAATTTGTGGATTTTTATATTTAATTTTAATATTAACCCGGGATATTGCTTCCAGATAACGTTCAACAGTATGTTTTATTGGATGTTTCAATTTTTTCCGGTAAACTAAATAACGCCGGGCAAAAATATCTTTTTTATATCTTATCTTTTTATTCGCTCCTGAAAAAAAAGTTATTATATGGCTTCTAAGATTATGATGCAAATCAATGACCAGGTTAAATTTTTGCCTCCGGATTTGCTTAATTTTATCAGTCAAACTATCTTTTTTGGAAAAAACAATAATCTCATCCAGGTAAGGATTTGCCTTGAATATATCCATAAATTCTTCTTTAACCAAAACCGCTATATAAGCATCAGCATATTTTTCTCTTATATTACCTAAAACTACCGTAGATAAAACAACATCTCCCAAAGAACTTAAACGAATTACCAAAACCTTTTTTTTGTTTTCAACCATATATTTTTCATCCTTAATCTAATTCCATTTTTATTATTAGTAATAATTAATCTTTCCTGCTAACATATTCAATTTTTCCAGTAAATCCAAAACCTTATCTAATTTAAGATCTTCTTCCAATGAATAATTTTGTTTTTTTATGTTAATATATTTCTTACGCAAACAAACCGCATCAAATCCCGAAGACATAAAGGAGTCTATTATTTCTTTGTTTTTATAATCCGTTAAAAAAATTCGGGCAGACATTTCATTATTAGTACTAATAAAATATTTTTTATCGAATTCCATATCCCCTGTTTCTATTACCCGATAAAGACCAATTTTTTTTAAAATTCCTAAAATTTTTCCTTCATGGTAAATACTTAATTTAAACGGACAATTCAAGTGGCAATAAATATCTAAAGTGGCCGGGTTACTCCGGCTGGCAGGTATAAGGATTATTTTTATTCGCCTTTGTTTATATAGTCCAGACAATTGAGGAACAATATAAAACAAACCACCTTTAATCTTTGCCTGGTCAATCCGAGCAGCAATTTTTTCCAAAATTTCAAACTTGCGTTTATTAATGATTTTTTTTAGCATTATTTACGCCTTTCCACCTCCGGTGTAACCAAAACCATTGCTCCGGATATTGCCACACATATTTTTCTACTACCTTTGTAAAATTAGTCATAGTTAAAGCAATGTCCTTTTCTTGATTTCCGGTATTTTCCAGCTTTACCGGTGGTTCAATAAATATTTTATGGGTGTGATCCTTCTGACGAATTATAAACATCGGTATAACCGGCACTTTTGTTTTAAGAGCATAAATAGCTGACCCCGAAGCAGTTAATGCCGGATGCCCTAAAAAATCAATCACAATTCCCTTTCTGAATTTTTGATCAAAATATATTCCTAGAATATTCCCCTTTTTAAGCCAATAAAATGCTTTTTTTGCTAATTGGCCACTTGAATGAGTAAAAAGAAGAGTTGATTTCAATTTCCATCTATTTCTGAGTCCCTGAATTAAATATTCTGTTTTTTTATCGGTAAGCGTTCTCATAAATGCTGAATAAGAATATCCTAAAGAGTTTAATTTAAGTTCTATAAGTGTAAAATTTCCCAAATGTGCCCCAATCATAATTACTCCTTTTTTTTCCTTTAAAGCTTTTTTTAAATGCTCTTCCCCTTCTATAGTAATTAAATCGCATATCCGGTTTGTATCTCTATTGTAAAAATAAATTATTTCGCAAATTGAATAAGCAAAATGCCGAAAAACAAGTCTGATAAGTTCTTTTTTTTCTTCAAAAGTCAATTTTTTTCCATAAACTAAATTTAAGTTTTTCATTGCTCTTAAATAATGTTTTCTTAGTAAAAAACAACTAATTTTCCCTAACATATCAGCAAATTTATACATGCTCTCAAGACTTAAAAAAGTACTAATCAACATGCTTGTTTTTATGGCTACCCACCCTAAAAATCTACCGGTTTTCTTGCTTACTTTTGACATTTTTTAACTATTTCCTGTGTTTTTATTATTATCTATTTTAATAATCCAGCAACTAATTCCAAATTTTTTAGAGTTGCACCCTGCCCGGATAAAACAGCTTTTCTGGCATTTTCACCTATTTTAAACAACAGCGAAGAATCATTCAATAAATGTAAGATATTTATTTCCAGCTCTCTTTCATTTTTAACCTGGATACCCCCATTTTCTTTTTTAAGCAAACAGGCCGGTTCTTTAAAATTTTGCATATAAGGACCGAATAAAACCGGTTTGGCCAGACTAGCCGGTTCAAGAATATTATGCCCGCCTATTTTGACTAAACTACCACCCACAAAAACAATTGTGGCAATAGCATAGGTTTTCATTAATTCTCCCATGGTATCTAAAATAATAATATTTAGGGGAAAAAGAGATTTTTTTTCAACTTGACCGAAAGTAATCTTAGAAGACAAAGTACTTTTTCTAGTAAAATTAAAAGATCCCTTTCTCAATAAACCCTCTAAATAAGCAACCCGTTCTAAATGGCGGGGAGCAATAATTAACTTTAACCCGGGATATTTATTTAAAATCCGCTTATAAACATCTATAATTATTTTTTCCTCCCCTGCCCTCGTACTACCAGCCACCCAGATTAAGTCCTTTTCTACCAAACAAAATTCCTGATAAATATCTTCTATTTCCCGATTAGTAATTTGTTCCGATAAAAAGCCATCGTACTTAACGTTGCCGGTTATCTTCACTTTTTCCCTGTCTGCCCCTAGAAAAATAATTCTCCTTGCATACTTTTCAGACTGCATACTAAAAACATCTATAAAAGATAAAAATCCCTTCATCCAGAACTTAAAAATTCTATATTTTTTAAAACTTTTATCGGAAATGCGCCCATTAACAACAATCACTTTTGCCTGTTCTTTTTTGAGCAGGTAAATTAAATTAGGCCAAATTTCTGTCTCTACCAACACTAAAAGCTTGATCCTGAAACATTTTAAAATTCTCCTTATACAATTTTTTAAATCTAAAGGCACAAAAATAACTATTTCTTCCGGATATAAATCTTTTAATGTTTGAACTCCCATTGGTGTCATAGAAGAAATAAGCAGTTTATAATAAGGAATTTTTTTTCTTATTTCTTTTATTAAGACAGAAGCAATCTTTGCTTCTCCCACAGAAGAAGCATGAATCCAAAAATACTCATTTTCCCGGCTAAGATTAGCTCTTATTTTTCCGGGTAAAAATCCAAATCTCTGTCGAACTCCTTTTCGCCATCTGGAAGAAAAAATCATTCTTATCCCCCAATAGGGAAAAGTAAAAACGACAAAAAAAATTAAAATTAAATTGTATAAAAAATACATTTTTTTATTTTTTCACCAAAGTATCTGCCTGCTCAGTAATTTTATTCATAGCTTTTTCTAATTCGCCGGTTTTTTCCTGGAGATTATCATTACTCCCTACATAAATCGGCGCTCCGGTAATCACCACTCCTCTATTAAAAGGAAACGGAATAATAAACTTATCCCAGGAAGAAAGAATCTTTTTCCTCTTCATCCCATAAGTTAAAGGAATTATGGGATAACCACTTTTCATAGCTAAATAAACAATTCCCGGTTGAACTTTGTTAACCGGCCCGCGCGGGCCATCAGGGGTTATCGCAATTATCTTATTTCCCCTTAATTTTCTTAACATTTCTATAAAAGCCCTTTTCCCCCCCCGGGAAGAAGAACCCCGTATCGTTTTAAACCCAAACCTATACAAAATCTGCGAAATATATTCCCCATCTTCACTCTGGCTGGTCATCACATAAATATCCTGCCGGCGATGAGAATAAACTAAAAATAAAAGACGATTATGCCAAACAGCATAAATAAAAGGGTTTTTTTTCTTTTTTAAATTTTCAACCTTTTTATGCTCTATTCTTTTTACAATAGATGTTTTCCCTATAATGTTTATAATCAGCCATGCTATAAAAGAAATAAATCGTTCATTAATAAATTTCATTAAACCCTTCATCAGACTTTATTTTACAACCAAATTTAATCCATGAATTAACCCGAATTTTCTCTATCTAATATAAGGTAAGATTCAATTTAACTATAGTTTTTAACGCGGTTTATGGGTAGAGACCCAGCCAACTATACTCAGTATGCTTTTTTGAGGTAATAATTGGTGATTTTCATTGAAAGTTATTCCTATTTTTTCTGTATTAAGAATCTGTGATACTTTTTTGCTTATCCCTCCATTCCACTCCTTACAATAATGGTCAAAACTAAAAACTAATTCACAATCCTGTTTTTTTGCTTCTGAAACAACCAACCGATTAACAAAATTGGAAGCTTCCCGCAATGCTTCTTCTCCAATTATATCTAAAATTTGCGATAAGAATAAATCACCTGATTCTTCTTTCTTTTTTATTCCCTCTTCTAATTGTTTCCCGATAGTTACTGCCCATAAACTTACCGCCAACCATTTCTTGATCCGGGAAACTAAATCATCAATACCGGAAAATAATTTTTCTCCTTTTTCCTTGTTCAAAGTTCTATAAAGTACGCAAGGAACAATTAAATCCTGAGCAAAATTAATTGCTTTGGATATTTCTTCCCTTTTTTCTTTTTTAATTAATTTTATATCTGTAATTCCAAAAACATTTACCAGTTCTTCTTCTTCAAAATCCTGCGCTGTTAACAAATTTTTGGACTTTAATATTTTAAAAATCCTTTTCGGAATAATTTCTATCTTGAATTTTTTTATTTTGGTCATTAAAATGTTACCCGCACATTTAAATTGTTTTTCCCGTTTCTATTTTTTACCTTTTCTTGTTTCCCATTCATAAACTAAAGGAGCGGCTATAGCAATCGAAGAATAAGTTCCAATTATAATTCCAAACAACAAAGTAAAAGAAAAATCATGAATTACTCCTCCTCCAAAAACAAAAAGTGAACCTACAACCAAAAAAGTAGTTAAAGAAGTTATTATTGTCCGGTTAAGAGTAGAATTTATTCCCTTATTTACAATATCATAAAAGGTATCCTTGCGTCGTAATCTGGTTGTTTCCCTTATCCGGTCATAAACCACAATAGTATCGTTAATCGAATAACCGGCTAAAGCAAGCAAAGCAGCAATTACGGTTAAAGTTATTTCCTTGTTGAAGAAGGACAGAACTCCAAAAACGATAAATACATCATGAATCAAGGCTATCACCCCCGCCATTCCATAAACGCCGGATTTAAACCGCAAAGCGACATAAATAATTATCCCGATAAATGACCAAAAAACAGCCCCTTTAGCCCGTTTTATTAAATATTTTCCCACTGACGGGCCAACCATTTCATCCCGTTCTATTACAAAACTGTTATCTTTTAATCCTGCACTAAGTGCTTTCTGAATATTACGGCTCATTTCTATTCCTGTATTATTACTTTTTTTTACCCGAATAATAACTCTATTATCTTTGGTGAAATTCTGAATCTCACTCCCATGCAAATCAGAACCAATCAATGTTTCCCTTATTTCAGCAACACTTACCGGATTAATAAAGGTAAGTTCTAACATTGTCCCTCCTTTAAAGTCAATACCCAAATCGGGTCCGCCTCTAACAATTAAGGAAAACAATCCTATTAAAACAAAGAAAATTGAAATACCAAAAAAAATCCATCTTTTCTTTAAAAAATCAATATTAGATTCTCCAAAAAATTGCATTTTATCCTCCTATTTTTTATTCTTTTTAAAAAAGAGTATTTTGACAAAACCCTTAAAATAATAATTATTAATTGATATTTAAATCTAAAGTAATAACATTCCGGACATTTTCATATCTATATACTTAATTTTTCCACCCTCTTTCCCCTTAATGCCCAGTTAAAAACTTCATGAGTCACCATAATAGCGGTAAACATACTCACAAGAATACCTAAAGATAAAGTTACGGCAAAACCCTTTACCGGACCCGTACCGAATTGGAAAAGAAAAGCAGCCGCAATTAAGGTAGTTATATTTGAATCCAAAATAGTTTTAAAAGCTTTCTGGTATCCGGCATCAATAGCTACCCGAACAGTTTTTCCGCTTTTTAATTCTTCTCGAATACGCTCGAAAACAAGCACATTAGCATCTACCGACATACCAATAGTAAGTATAATTCCGGCCAGTCCGGGTAAAGTTAAAGTAGCATGTAAATAAGCCATTGCCCCTAAAACAAGTATTAAGTTTAAAAAAAGAGCAAATACTGCCACCGAACCGGATAACCTATAATAAAAAAGCATAAATAAAATTACTAAAACTGCTCCAATGCCCATAGCCATGGTGCCTTTTTTTATAGAATCTCTTCCTAAGGAAGGACCAACTGTTCGGTTTTCAATAACATTAACCGGCGCAGGTAAAGCACCGGCACGTAAAATAATGGCCAAATCTCTTGCTGTATCGGCATTAAAATTTCCTTCAATAATAGCATTACCATCGGGAATTCTGCTTTTAATTACCGGTGCAGACTGGACTACGCCGTCTAAAACAATAGCCAGGTTTCTTTCAATATTATCTTCAGTAACCAGAGCGAACTTTTTTGCCCCTTCTTTATTAAACTTAATGGATACACAGGGGAAACCATATTTGCCGCCTATTTCTACTTTAGCATCAATTAAAGATGCCCCGGTAAGTTCCGCTTCTTTCTTCACTAAATATTCTCTTTCTTCTTTACCCGGCAATAATTCATAGCCTTCAGGTATATTTCCTTCTTTAGCTTCTGTCATTCTTCCCAGGTCATCTACTAATTTAAATTCTAAAAGAGCAGTTTTTCCAATAAGGTCCATAGCCCTCCGGGCATCTTTTATCCCGGGAAGCTGTACTACAATCCACTTATCCCCCTGTTTGACAATCAAAGGTTCTGCAATACCAAACTGGTCTACCCTGTTGCGTACAATTTCAATAGCTCTGTCCACAGCCTCTTTTACTTTCATTCCCTCAGGCATTTTAGCAGTATCTACCTCTAAAATAAGATGCATTCCGCCACGTAAATCCAGGCCTAAATTTAATACCTTCCCCAAAAAAGGATTTCCCTCTTTTTCCATTATTTCTTTTTCTTCAGCACTCATTTTATACCAGGAATAAGTAGGATATAAAAACCAACAAGCTAAAAAAATAACTATTCCGATAAAAATACACTTAATTTGCCTTTGGGTCATCTTTCTCCTCCTCGTTATTTTCTTATTACAAGATTAAAGTATATCTACAGTAATTTTGTTTTATTTATAATCAGCTCAAATTTACAACTTAGAAACTGAGCTGCCTTTCGACACATAACCATACGGCTTAAAAATATTTCGAAATATTCCATTACCTGAGAAATAGTAACATCAATATTCAATTCTAAAGTAATTGTTTTTTTCTCATTATTCACTCGTAAGAAAGATTTTTCAGCGGCATAATTTACCCGGTCATGGATATCAAAAGCCAGCACACTATGATTATGTACACGGGTTCGGTGAACATCAGATTTATCCGCTAAGATTAAAGCTGCTGCAACTTCATTAATCGGTTCACCTGTAGACTCCTCATGATTACCGATAGCACTGATTATAATCGCCACTTCTTCATTATTTAACCCTACATCCGGTAAAACATGCATAGCAATAAGAGCTCCTGATTGTTCATGTCCCTGTCTGTTTATAACATTACCAATATCATGTAAATATCCGGCAATTGCCCCTAATTTGCAAATCTGTTCTTCAAAATTTAAATGATTTAGTATATTGTAAGCAATATTAGAAACTAAATTAGCATGTCGACAACCATGTTCTGTATATCCAATAGTTTCCAGGCATTTATTAGCCCTTTCAACAAACGCTATTACCAACGGATGATTTTTAATATCATCCACTTTTAGGTGTAACATTTTTTTACCCCTTCCCTAATGCCGAATGTTGTATTATTTAAACTGTCTTTTATTTTAAATAATGAAATTTTATTTTCCCTCTTTGCTTTCCAAAGAAGGCGTTAAAACCTGAGTTACTGCACTTTTAGCCAGTTGAATTTTTACTTCTTCGGCAATTTCAATTTCAAGAACAGCTGCTTTAATTCCTACAACAACCCCGTATACTCCACCGGAAGAAAGAACTTTGTCTCCCTTTTTTAAATTATTAAGCATTTCCTGATGTTCTTTGACCTTTTTTTGCTGTGGCCGAATTACGAGAAAATAAAAAATGGCAAAAATTAAAATCCAGGGAAAAAACTGTACTAAAGGATTTCCTTGTGGCTGCATTTATTCCTCCTTAAAATATATTTTTTTAATTCTTATATTCAAACAAATCCAATAAGCCAATAAAATTATTTTTAATGATTCTCCTATTCACCCTCCTTTTATACTATGCGTTGAATGTCACCTGCTGATATTTTTTTAAAAATTCTTTCCTTGCTTGTTGAAAATTATCTTCTTCAATTGCCTTTCTGATTTTAGCCATTAATTTTACCATAAAAGACAAATTATGTAAAGTATTTAACCTGAGAGCCAGAATTTCACCAGCACGAAAAAGATGTGACAGATATGCTTTAGTAAAATTACTACAGGTATAACATTGACATTCCGGATCCGGAGGAGAAAAGTCATTTTTGTATTGTGCGTTCTTTATATTCACCTTGCCTAAAGAGGTAAACAACTGCCCATTTCTTGCATTTTTTGTGGGCATTACACAATCAAACATATCTATTCCCAATTCCACACAATCCCATAAATCTTCAGGAGTACCGATTCCCATTAAATAACGCGGTTTCTTCTCCGGCAAAAGGGGTAAAGTAGAATTTAAGACTTCATACATCAAATTTTTAGGCTCTCCTACGGAAAGTCCTCCCAGGGCATATCCGTCAAAAGTAATATTTATTGTTTCACGGGCACTTATTTCGCGCAAATCCTGATATACACCACCCTGAATAATCCCAAATAAAGAACATTCCGGATTTAAAAAAGAATTAGCCTCCCGATTAAATTGGTCCTTACATCTTTTTGCCCAGCGTAATGTCCGCTCCATAGACAATTTTGCTTCATTATATTCACAAGGATAAGGGGAACATTCATCAAAAGCCATAATTATATCAGCACCTAAATTGTTTTGAACCTGAATGGCTATTTCCGGAGAAAGGAAACAACTTTTTCCATCTATATGTGAACGAAATTTTACCCCTTCTTCTTTAATTTTTCTCGCATCAGATAAACTAAATACCTGATACCCTCCGCTATCGGTTAAAACAGGCCTATTCCAGCTCATAAACCGCTGTAAACCACCTGCCTGCCTTATTAAGCGGTCACCCGGCCTCAATAGCAAATAATAAGTATTAGCCAAAACAATTTCTACTCCTATCTCCTTTAATTCGCAAGGAGCTATTGTCTTTACTGTTGCCTGTGTTCCTACCGGCATAAAAACGGGAGTATTAATTATTCCGTGAAGAGTCGAAATTTGCCCTGTACGGGCTTTATTTTTATTACTTTTTTTTAGTATTTTAAAATGCATTTTTTAGTTTTAACCCGTCAAAAAAATAAACAAGCGGATTATATCACATTTCCATAAAAATGTAAAATAAAAAATAAATAAATTAACGTCAAGAACTTCGGAGGGATACTTTATTTCTTATGCCGAATGTTTATTTTGATCTTTTCCTTTCAAAACAGGTATCATGGCTTCTATTATAGTTATCTCCCATGCGAGTTAAAAGATATTTTTTTCAATGTCTTTCCTATTACCTTTCGTCCTATCTCTTTCTTTATCTCAAAAACCATTTTTTAGAGACTATCAAAATTTATTTCATCTTTTTCTATTTTTATCTTGACTTCAGAAAATTCTATGATTATACTTTTCATTAGTGTAGGATGGATTTAAACCTCTGGGATTTTTCTATTAAATGATAAATTTGAGTAAAAGGAGATAAATCAGGCATGTCCCTTCATTATATAATTGATGGATATAATGTCATAAAACAAGTTACTTATCTATCCGGTTTGAAATTAAAAAACGGCCGGGATAGTTTAATAAGTATTTTGGAAAAACATAGACCACAGGGAAGCCTAAAAAATAAAGTTACTATCGTTTTCGATGGAAAAGACAATACCTTCATATCTCATAATATTTCTTCTGCTTCTCTTATAAAAACCAACAGTAACATTAATGTTATTTTTAGTAAAAATGAAACCGCGGACGATAAAATTAAAAGAATAGCAAGAAAAGCAATTAACCCTAAAATTCTAATAGTGATAACCGATGACAAAGAAATTCTATATTTCCTCAGGAGCTATGGAATAAAAACGCAAAGTGTAAAACAATTTCTTAAACCTATTTCTAAAAAAAATAAGTTCATAAAGAAATCACAACATTTTACCTCTCAAAAAAAACCTATTCTTTCCAGTGAAAAAGCAGTAGAAATAACCAGAGAACTTAAGAAAATATGGGATAAAAATTAACCCTATTTAACCCTGCGGTTTACTTATTTCGGGAGGATTCGGATATCAGGATTTTATTCCGGCAAAAAAACATTCAGACGCTTTAAGATATGGATTCCACTGACGCCTGATCATATTCTTTAGCTAAAGTTTGAATAAGTGTTTTAACGGAAACAATTTCTTTAGCTCGATAAGCATTAGCTCCGGCAAAAGCAAAACCTTCCTTAAGCTTTCCTTGTTTAGCATTAGTTAAGGCCAGACCGATACAATAAGGCGCATTTTTAAAATCACATACCTTTAAACATCTCCACACACATTTAAAAGGTTGTTTTATTCCAGCCATTACATCTTCCAAAAATTTATTTTTTATAGCCCTGCCCGGTAATCCTACGGGGCTATTAATTATAATAATATCTTCTTCCTTACAGTTCAAATATTGCTCTTTGAACTTAATATCGGCATCACATTCAAAAGTAGTAACAAATCTGGTCGCCATTTGTACTCCCTGCACTCCTAATTGAATTAATTTATGAATATCCTCCCCCGTATATACTCCTCCCCCGGCAATTACAGCAATATTTTTTTTGAATTGCTCTTGATACGATTTTACCAGAGAAATTATTTCCGGCAGTATTTTTTCCAATGAATAATCAGGATTATTGATTTGTTCTTTTTTAAAACCAAGATGTCCACCGGCTAACGGGCCTTCAACGACAATAGCATTGGGGACATAATTGTAGTTTTTTGCCCAATATTGAAATATAATTTTAACCGCTCTTGCGGAAGAGACAATAGGAACAATTTTTTCTATAATCTCCATCAATTTGCCGGGAGGAAATGTAGAAGGCCGTCTCATTGGAAGTCCTGCACCTAAAAAAACGAAATCCGCCCCTTCTTCTATTGATACATCTACCAGGTTATCAGAATCTGAAAGCGCTGTCATTATGTTTATACCGATAGCACCCGTAGTCATACTTTTTGCTTTTTTTATTTCCTTACGTAAAGCTCTTTCATTTGCCCCTGTGAAATTTACATTGAAATCAGGTTCGAGCATCCCAATACCTGCTGTGGCCATAACTCCAATACCTCCTTCATTAGCAACCGCAGCCGCTAAACCAGATAAAGAAATACCAACACCCATTCCTCCTTGTATAATTGGTATATTTACTTCTAAATTGCCGATTCGTAATTTAGGGAAATTCATATTTTTTTCGTTCTCCTTTAAATCAATTTTTTTTGGTCGGGAAGGCGGGATTCGAACCCGCGACCTCACGGTCCCGAACCGTGCACGCTAACCGGGCTGCGCTACTTCCCGTCTTATTTAATATTTTTATACTGCTTTTTATCCGGTTAAAACAGTTTTATTACTCCCAAACTAGTTAAAGTCACCACAATTCCTGCTATCAATACCCCCAATATTATTGAAGGAAAAGCATGTTTAAATTCAATGCCTAAAAGATAAGCCGCAGCACATCCCGACCAGGCACCGGTTACCGGTAGAGGAATAGCGACAAAAAAAATAAGTCCCAAAACCTCATACCGTTCTATTTTCGCACTATGTTTTCTGGTACGGTTAAACCACCAGGTAAAAAACTTCTTTCCCCATAAAAACTGCATACACCATTTAGAAAAACAATCCAAAAAGAGAAGCAAAGGAATTACCGGCAAAAAATTTCCTAATACTGCCAAACTAAATGCCTTTCCTGCTGAAAAATGAAATTTCCCCAGAGCTAAAGGAATCGCACCTCTTAATTCCGAAATAGGCATTGCTCCTAAAATTATAGTTATTATTTCCGGTGAAAACATCTTATCTAAAAAATCTACTATTCTTTCCACAAAAAAACATCCCATTTTTCTATATAATATTTTTATTCCAAACTTTACTTTAAAAAATAAAATCCCTAAATGCAACCTGCCAGGAAACATTAATCAGCCATTCAATTTTTATCTTTATATCTTAATATAAAAATAAGCAATCTTATTTTTTTCAAATCTTTCTCATAAATATTTATTGCATGGATATTATACTTAATTTCAAACTAAAAAGCTATCTCTTATTTTTTTTATCACTTTCATCTAAATTTCAATCTTCATACTTTGGGGAACCTTACAATAAAAACAGTCCCTTTATTTACCTTGCTCTCTACGCTTATTGTACCATTATTATTTTCAATAGCCGCTTTAGCTATAGCTAAACCCAATCCTAACATTTTGCCCTTTGTGTTATAATAAAGCTCAAAAATTTTTTCAATATTTTTAAGATCAATCCCTATTCCCGTATCACTAAAAACAACCTCTATCTCTGTTTTTACTTCCCGTGTTTGAATTTTCAATTCTCCGCCATCAGGCATAGACTGATAAGCATTTAAAATTATATTCATAAAAGCATGTATCATCGGCACAGAACTTATTATAACTTCCTGTCTGGAAAGATTCAATTCTTTTATTATTTTTATATTCTCAGAAGAAGGTAAAGAAGATAAAGCTCTTTCAACTATTAAATCTATCTTTACCCTCATAGGTTTGTATTTGTCTATTTCACAAAAAACCGAAACATCCCTCATTATTTTATCTGAAACATTAATCTTTTCATCTATCATTTGTAAATATCTATTAATTTTAAGATCTTTTTCTACAAATTTATTATCCTTCATCCTTTTTTTTATCAAATATACTGCGTTTTTAATAGTAGCTAATGGACTACGTAAATCATGCCCAATTCCTTCTATTACCTGCCTTAATAAAACTAACTTTTCAGTTTCAATTATTTTTTTATTTGCTCCGGAAACATCTTCTTGTTGATGCTGCAAATTTTTATTAATAAGGATTATTTGTTTAAACCGATTTGCATTGTGAATAGCAAAAGCTATATTATCTGCCAGATTAGCCAGAATATACACCGATTTTTCTAAAAATTGATTTTGACCGGTAAAGCCAAAAAGTATTAAAAACCCAAGGTCTTCTTTCTTTTCCAATAAAAGGGGAACAATAAGCAAACTTTCTACTCCTGCCCGGGCAAACCATGGAAAGCCCTCTTTGTCATATTGAGAATAATTATCAATATACAAAAACTTTTCTTTTATAGATGTCATATACCCAATTAATCTTTCCTTTTCAGAAACAATCTTCCCTATTAAATCTTCCGAAACATTATAATAATAAGGAAAAACAAGTGTTTTTTTCTCCTTATCTTTTTGGGTTAAAGCCAGTATTCCTCCATCAGCGTTTATAAGTTTAATTGCCTCTCTTATTACTACAGACAATAATTTTTCCCATTCTATTGTAGAAGTTATACATCGATTAAACCGATTAAATTCTTCCGGTAATAATGATACTTCTCCCCTGTTAGTTTCTTGATTTTTTATCTGATTTTCTTTAACCGCCTTTTGTTTTCTAAACAGTATATTAAACAAAAAAATAATACTTAAAAAAACTAAACCAATTTGTATTCTTAAATTTTTAATAGAAGTTAAAGCTTTTTTACCATCTAATTCAACCACTAACCCCCATTTAAAATCAGGAATATACTGGTAAGCACAAAGAGTTTTTTTTCCCTGAAAGTTGATATCCCGGATAATTCCACTTTTTCCTTTAAGAACATATTTCATTGCTTTAGCACAAGCAAAATTTGATAAAGGAATCGTGATTTGTAAAATCTCCCCGGACTGCAAAAGAGAAGGAGCAAATAAAATCATCTCTTCTTTTTTGCGCTTCCCCAAAAATACCTGAACTTCCTTATTTAATCCTGTATAATCAGTTAAAACATTTATTATTCTATGCGGCCGTGCTTTTATTCCTATTATCCCCAAAATATTTTTTTTATCTAAATCAAATATTGGAGCAGAAAACTGGTAAAATAATGCTTTATTCTCAAAATACAAATACCCCTGGTAAAAATATTTACATCCTTGCAAATATACTTCAGAATGTTCCATATTTTTACCTATATTTTTCTTTTTGGTACTGGCAATAATTTTTCCTTTATTATCTATGACAAATAGGTCATCAATATTGTCTGCAAAAAATTTCAAATCGGAAAGAATATCACTAAGTATCCGGTTAGTTTCTATTATGATATTATTGTTTTTTTTATTATTTGTTTTTATTCTTTTTAATTGAATCCGCAAATTTTTACGCTTAGCAATGGAGGCAATAATATTTGCATTATTTCTTATAACATCAGTAATCTGTTCTTTTTTTAAAACACAAATAGTCTCCATCCGTATAAAAATTTCTTTTTTTATTTTATTTTCAACTATAGCTAAATAAAAAAGGATCAAGCCTCCTATTACTAAACTTATGACCAAAAAGTCTTTAGCTATTTTTATTTTAAAAAATCTCATTTTTTCTTTTTCTTTATTCACTAAAGCAATCCCCTGCTAGATTAAACCTTAAATCAATGATTAAAAAAATAACAACATTATCGTATAAAAGATAAAAAAAACTTTAAGGTAAAAAAACAGAAAAGATATTATTCACTTATTTCGGCCGGGATTCCATTTGAGACTTACAATTTATACAAAATTTAGCAAATGGCATTACCTTAAGCCTTTCAATTTCTATCTCTTTTCCGCACTTTTCGCAAGAGCCGTAAGTTCCCTTTTCTATCTTAAGAAGAGCATCTTCAACATTTCCTAAAATTCTTCTCTCATTATCATTTAACTCAAACAATAATTCTCGTTCCACTGAATCAAAAGCTGCATCAGCAATATCTCCCACTTCACCGGAAAGAAACTCTTTTTCTCCTTTACAATTTACCTGAACTATTTTTTTAATATCTTCTTTTTGTTCTACCAATTTTTTACGTAAGGACTCTAATTCTTTTTTTCTCATTTTCTCTCTCCTTTTTATTCAACTTCAATAATATTCAACGATTAATTAGTTACTACTTTAACAGTCTCTAAAGTTTTAGTCTCTTGCCCACTCACTCTAATTCCTCTGCAAGACAAATTTTGTAAGTAATTACATATTTCCCGAGTTATCCTTTCACCTGGAATTAAAATAGGAATTCCCGGGGGATAAGGAGTTAAAGTTTCAGCACAAATATGCCCTGCTGCTCTTTTAAGCGAAACCCTCTTACTTTCTTTTAAAAGAACCACTTCTCTGGGCATCATTACCATTTCTGTCGATAGTGATGGAAGTTGCAAACCCCAACATTTACCATTCCTTTTATATTTGTTATCTATTTCTCTTAATGCTTTCACTAAACATTCTATATCTTTTTTCGAAGTTCCCATCCCCATAAGAGCTATTATATTAAACAAATCCGCACAATCAACCTGAATATTATAATTTTTATTTAGAATTGATTCAACTTCGTACCCGGTTAATCCCAACCTATTCACATTTATTGTTAATTTCAATACATCCAAAGTATAATCGGAATTTAATTCTTCCTTACAAAAACAATGCATGTTTTCCAATCGATTGATCTGTCTCCTTGCCCAACCGGCATAATTAATCAGCTTACTAATTATCTGCCTTCCATAAAAAAACATTTGCCTTCTTGATAAATCCATTGAAGCTAAAATTATATAATTAGGACTGGTAGTCTGCAATAAAGAAACTATTTTTGCTACCCGGTTTGGATCTACAATATCCGAATTAAAATGTAAAACAGACCCTTGACTTAATCCGCATAAAATCTTGTGTATACTCTGAACACATAAATCCACTTTTGCATCAACACCGGAAAGTGGTAAATCTTCATGAAACTTCAAATGAGGCCCGTGTGCTTCATCCAGCAAAATAATTTTGTTATATCGACGAACAACCTCAACAATTTTTTTTAAATTAGCACCGACTCCATTATAGGTAGGACTGGTAATAAAAACAGCTTTTACTTCAGGAAATTTTTTTATTGCTATTTCTATCTGCTCCGGGGAGCTGTCCAATAATATATCTAATTTTTGGTCTATTTTCGGTTGGATCCAAATAGGCCATACTCCACTCAGTATTATACCACTCATAACTGATTTATGAGCATTCCGGGAAACAATAACAGAATCCCCAGGATTACAAGCAGATAAAAACATTGCTTCATTTCCAACAGTTGACCCATTAACTAAAAAAAAAGATTTCTTAACCCCGTATGCTTGTGCAATTAATTTTTGTGCTTCTTTTATCGGCCCCCTGGGATCATGGAGAGAATCTACCTCAGGAAAAACAGTAACATCCATATAAAAAATATTTTTTCCTATAAACTTTTTAAAGATCTTATCTACACCTTGCCCATTTTTATGTCCGGGTGTATGAAACGATATCACTTTCTTTTTTGCATGTTTAAAAACAACATCAAATAAAGGAACTTTTTCCTGGCACTTTCTATTATTTTCTTTCTTTTTCAACTGATTTATTCCACCTATTTATAAAAAAAGAAAAGATTCTTTTTACAAATTATTTTTTTTTGCTTACTAAAAATGTCTCTTAAATTTTTAGCAATATTAAAAATGCCCGCATGAGTATAGCCATCATAAAATTTTAATTTACCTTTTATGCGATTCTTAATTCTCCGGTCTATTTCCATTTTTGATATTTTTTCAGGATCATTTTTTTTTGTAGCTATAATAAATGCCCACGGCACGTCAAAAGAAGGAATAAACTCAGAATAAACCTTTCTTATGGGAAAAACCTTTTTTACTGTACTATAAATTAATGAACATAATTCAATCTGGGTAAGAGACATCGATCCCGATTGAATAACCAAAACACCATTGGATTTAAGCTTACTAGCTACTATTTGATAAAATTCTTTAGTATATAATAAACAAGCCGGCCCTTTTTTTATCGGACAGGGAAGATCTGAAATAATAACGTCAAATTTTTCTTTTGTCTGAATAATATATTTTCTTGCATCATCAATAATTATTTTTGCCCGGGAATCTGAAAAAGCCCCCTTATGCCACGAATATAAATATTTCTTACAAAAATCAACTACCTCCCCATCAATATCCAACATAAAAACTTCTTTGACTGATTTATATTTTAATACCTCCCGTAAAGTTGCACCCTCACCTCCACCCATAATCAATACCTTTTCCGGATTAGGATGACTTAACATTGCAGGATGAACCAATGCTTCGTGATAAATAAATTCATCCACCTCGGCAGATTGAACCTCTCCATCTAAAATCAAACATCTTCCAAAAGAATAAGTATCTGCAATTAAAGCAGCTTGAAATTTAGTTGTTTTTGTAACTACATTCTTTATTATCCGATGTCTATGTTCTTCGCCTTTAGAAAATTTTTCCGTAAACCAATATGTTTTTTTATTCTTTGTTGTTTTCCGTGCTTTTGGCAATTAATTTTCTCCCGGTTTATATTTTATTGTTGTATTTTCCGAAGTTATTATCCCTCTCTTTACCTCTAATACATTGCTCCTCTTAGCTTTTAATACTTCATTCAAATATTCATAAGCAATCCAGGGGTCTATTTTGTCTCCACAGGTATAAACATCTACCGATGCAAAATTATACTCAGGCCATGTATGGATAGAAAGATGAGATTCAGCAATAACTACTACACCACTAACTCCATGTGGTTCAAATTTATGAAAACTTTGATTTACAACACATGCTTTTATCACATTAGCTGCCTCTACCATTATCTCTTCTATCTTTTTTACATCGTTTAAAATTTCAGCTTTACAATCATAAAATTCCGCCAAAATATGCTTACCTAATGCTTTCACACCCTTCCACCCCCTTTCTTTAAAAATATCAATACTAAAAGATATAAAATTTTGAAATTGATGTCAAGAAAAAAAATTCTTTTTTCCCGAGACAAAAAGCATTTATTATTTCTTACAAATAAACTACCCCGCAGCAAGCTACGGGGTATCAAAGGTTTATCCCACATAACTTTTGCGCAGCAATCTGCAGGAAATTAAACCCAAGACCCTTCGACTCCTTTCAGTCCCTCAGGGCCAATTCAACTACAGAGTTTTTTCAGCTATGCTGACAAAAACTTTGTAGTTGAATTGAATTAAAATTTACTTATCTCAGAACAAAATACTCCTCATCTCTCTATAAATGCTTCACCATCTTTAATATATTTCCTTTCCCTTCTTCACTTCTATATTCCAATGTGTCCATAAATCTTTTCATAATAATTGTTCCTCTTCCCCTACGAAGCCGTTCCTCTAATTTTTTTTCAATATCACCCATGAGAAGTTGACGAAAATCAAAAGATTTACCCTGGTCAATTATAAAAACAGAAAATTTATCCACTTCAATCACAAAAGATATCTTGATAGGACAGCCCTGTTTACATTCATAAGCATGCTCCATAACATTAGTAACAGCTTCATCTACAGATATAACTACCTGCTCTGTTACATCACTATCCCATACTTCTTCCTGGCCTATGGATTCAACGAATCTTCTCACATAAGCTAAATAAATAAAATCACTGTAAATTTTAATGTCTATTGTTTTTTTCATTTTTTTATAATTCTTTTTTTTCGGATTTATTTTTTTCAAACTCATTTAATGCATCGTATTCTTGTTGAAGTATTTGAAAAATCTTTGTACAGCCTGAAATATCAAATACTTTGTGCACTCCCGGAGACAAATTAACAATAAAAAAACTACCTTTATTGTTTTCTATTTCATCTTTCGCCACTACCAGTAATCCTAATCCAGCACTACTAATATATTGTAAATCTACCATATTCAAAATTATTTGATATTGTTCTATCTTAAAAAAGGCATTTAACGTACTTTCTAATTGGGGCACCGTATGAGCATCAAGAAACCCTCCCACATCTACAATCTGCACCTCACAATTGTCTATTTTATGAGATCTAACATTTATTTTTAACTTGCTCATTTTTACCCTCCATTATTTTTTTATATTTTTTTAATTTATCAAGGACAGAATAAGAAATTTTTATTGTTCCCATTAAGGGATACCTATTTCCTACCCTACCATGACAATCTGAACCACCTGTAAACAAGAGATTATATTTAAAAGCTAATTTTTTTAAAATATCAAGCTTCCTGTCCTCATGCCGACTATGGTATATTTCTATTCCAGCCAGTCCTGCTCCAACCAGCCTTCTTAAAAATTCCTCACTAACCCTCTCACACAAAGGATGGGCAAGAACAGGAATTCCCTCTGCTTTTAAAATAAACTTAATTACTTTTTCCGGCTGCCAGTTATATTTTGCAACATAAGCAGGTTTCCCACAGCCTAAATATCGGTCAAAAGCTTTTTTTGTGTTTTGGACATATTTCTTTTCTACCAATGCTTTAGCAAAATGCAAACGACCTATAGAGCCTTTTTCTACAAATTTTAATATATCCCTGCTGGTAATTTTTAATCCTAAATCATTTAACTTTTTCAACATTTTATAAGCTCTTTCTTTACGTTTTTCACGAAACAGACAAAGTTTATCTAAAAAATCTTGATTTTCCCAATTTATATAATACCCAAGAATATGTATTTCTTCTTGCTCCCCCTGCCCCTTTGCACTCAATTCTACTCCGGGAATTACCTCCAGACCACATTCATTACCTCTTACAATAGCTTCTTTGATTCCGCCTACCATATCATGGTCAGTAATTGATATTGCAGCTAAACCAACTTTATAGGCATAATTCACTGCCTCTACAGGAGTAAACACTCCATCGGAATAATTCGTATGTATATGCAAATCAATATATTTTTTTTTCTCCACTCAAAATTATCCTCTTTATTTTTCCCTTTTCAATAAAAAGCGGGAGACGGGGATCGAACCCGCGATATCAAGCTTGGGAAGCTTGCGTTCTACCACTGAACTACTCCCGCTTATAAATTTTATCCCGTTTTATTTTTATTTTTTTATCATTCCTTTTTAACCATTATTATCTAACAAAAAACTTCCGTAAATCAACTATCCCTCAGCAAGCTACGGAGAATTAAACCAGAACCCCTTCCACTCCCTTCAAGGGAGGTTATGCTGAGTAGCGCGAAGTGCTCAGGATCAATTAGACTACAAAGTTTTTGTCAGCAAGCTGAAAAAACTCTAAGTCTCATTGAATTTACAAAACCGTCGTTCACGATTTTTCCCCAATAAAACATTTAACATTTTCTTTCTTTAGTTTTTATATATTATATTTTAATCATCACTTTTAAATATAAATTCTTCTTTTAAAGTGTATACTTGTATGAGATCTTCTTCCGAGAAAAATACTTTTCTAAGAAAAGACTTATCGTTTAAAGCATTATAAGTGTTTTCCCCAATTAAAATTTGATTTTGATGAGCTAATTTTAATAAATGTCCTGTTAAATCCAAAGCACGACTAAAAGTTTTCCCACCTTCTGCATCCTTACCTCTTATAACCTTTCCGGTATTAATTCCCATTCTAATTTGTAAAGAAGTTTTTAATTTACTGATTTTTTGATTAAAAAATTTCAACCGGGTTAAAATCGCCCTTCCTGCAAATATTGCCCTATCCGCTTTTTCAAAAGAATAAATAACACCATCTCCACTGCGATTTAATAATTTAGCACCAAAAGCAGACACAACCTTATCTATAAATTGATGAAAGTGTTCAAAAGAAAATTGGACAGCATCTTCAGCTTCGTCCTGTTTAAGTTTCGATGATTTGAATATATCAATACCTAAAAATGATTGATCAACAGAAAATTCATTATTGATATATTCATTTAGACGAACAGACAATTGCACCGCCTCTTCCAAGTTTAATTTCTCCAAATCTAAACTATCTACTAAAAACTTTTCGTTGTAATTTTGCTGCACTTCATTCGGCGAAAGAGTGGAAACCGATTTACCGGAAGAATCACTTAAAGGAGTATTTAAAGAAAGTGCTTTTTGAAACATCTTATCTTCCTCTTTCTTTTTTTGATTATATTTATTCACAACTTTTTTATATAAACCCAAAATACTGTAATTCTTTAATAAGCCCAAACTACAAATCACTATATAAATAACAGTCAGCGAAAAATAAATACTGCTTAAGGGATATTCTAATTTCTCCGGATTGAGTAAAAAAATTAAAAAATAAAGAAAAAACATTAAAATCAATCCAATCAAATATCCCACAACAAAATAAATCTGTTTCTTTAATCTTTGAAAATACTTTATCAAATAAGCAATTGCTCCCCAAAATGCCATTTGCAAAATCAAAGTAGAATTATTCAAAAAAACTTTTCCGATATTCAATAAAATAATTTTCAATCTAATCAAATTAATAAACGGATAAAATTTATCTGCCACCCAACTCAAATCATAAAAAAGAGCAGGATATGAGACTAAACTATAAAAAGAAAAATCGGGTAAATCAACTAAAATATAACCAATAGATCCTTCTAAACTTATAATCTTTATTATGCTATAAAATAAATAACTCAAAATGACTATTAAAACATTTTCTCTCCCTAACAATAATGGAGCCAAAGGAACAATAATAAACTCAAGAGGAATAAAAAGACCTAAGGCATTATGAATGCTAAGAAGAGGCATACTAAAAATTAAAAAATAAATTTCAAAAAATCTATACGACTGATAAAATATAAGGACAAAACTCAAAGCAAAAATAAAATATAAAATTGCCAACTCACTAGAATGATAGAATATAGGAAAAGCCAACAAAAACATACTAATAATTATAGCCAAACGCGCTGATTTAAAAAATAAAATCACTATTAAAACAGTAAGAGTCAATACCCATTCAAGTGGAAAATATGAAACAGTTTGTAGTCCAAAAGAAACCATCAATCCTAAAATTAAACTTTTTATGATTTTATTCATAAATTCCCCTAAATATTTAGCAACAATGAAATTTAATTATCTTTATATCAAAATAATACTTTTCTCCATAAAAAATACCTCTTATAAAAGTTTACACTCACTTTTATTTTTTGTCAAGGTAAAAAGTAATTAACACTTTTCATTAATAAAAACGGCTAATTTCGTTTAATAACTTTCTTTTTTTATTATGAAGTTGTGCAATTTGGGGATATCCCATACTAATTATAATATCAACTTTATTTCTCCCCGGTATCCCTAAAACTTTTTTTACTTCTTTTTCATTAAACCACCCCAACCAACATGTCCCTAATCCTTCCTCCGTTGCCTGTAATATAAAATGCTCACAAGCTATCCCAATATCAATTAAGCTATATTGCGTCCCTTTAAAATAACCGGCTAAGCATGCCGTATATTTAGACCTCTGAGTAACAACAACAATATATATAGGTGCTTTTTTTGCAAATGAATTTAAAGAATAAATACCCGAAAATGCTTTTTCTGCAAGCTTATTTCTGATTTTTTCATCATCAACTACAATAAATGACCACGGCTGGGAATTACAAGCCGAAGGAGCAAGTCTTGCCGCTTCCAAACATTTATTTAAAACATCCCTGGGCACCATTTCAGGCAAATATTTCCGGACACTTTGCCTTTTCCTTACCAATTCAATAAATTTCATTTTATCTGTTTTTCAACCTTCATTTTTTCGTTTTTATTTTTTTCTTCTAATTTTACAGCAAGACCTCTTATCGTTACAGAAGGAATCAGAGTTCCAATCGTTGAAATCTGTTCTACAAAGGTCGCAGGGGAAATTGTATATTTATATTCTACATTTATTATGCCGTCCGCACTTAATTCTTTTGCCTTTTCTATTAGTAACAAGTTAATTCCTTCATTTAAATCTGTCGTTACCA
>JAGLHV010000010.1 GCA_023143305.1 bacterium
TGCGAAATTTTTCTTCCCGGAAAAAAACAATTTTGTAAAGTTTATTACATATTTTCCTCTGGTGTTGAACAAATTTAAGGATATTTTTAGGATGAATTTCTATTGGATTTAATAAATTAAAAATTTCCTGTGCTCCCCTGGAAACATTACCATGCCCGGTAATTCCTATAATAAAAGGAGCCAGTTCTTCTTTAAAACCCTGAGTTTTAATCTGATAACCAATTTCCTTTACTGCTTGTTTTACACTTTTCAAGGAAGAATATTTACAAGCCTGTTTAAGAGAAGAAAAAGGATTGCTTCTACCTTGCCATTCTAATTTTCTCCCCAGATAACATAAACTATTAATTGCACCGCATATTCCGGCAAACCTTCCGAAATACACCAGCCGTTTGCCGTATAAATCAATAATTTTTTCATAATCAATCAAGGTTATTTTTTTTTTAAGGCAGGCATTAAGTAAAGGCATATTCTCCGGCTGACCTTTAATTGTGTGAGAAAAAACCATATATATTTTATCTTTATATAAATCCCCGACTTGCGGCTCTTTTATACCTAATAAAAGAATTGCTTTTTTAAATTTACTTAAAACTTTTGCTCCTTTTTTTTCATATTCTTTATCTTTAAAAACACGGATTAAGCTGGATTCAACTTCAACACTTATTCCCCGTTTAATTAACCAACCTACATCCAGGGGTGTTAAAGGCGTCCGCCTTTCTCCCTGTTTAGTTTCTTTGAGAATACCAATAGTTAAATTTTTTCTCATTTTTCCTTTATCTAAAATCTTACCGGGACAAAATTAATAGCATAAAAAGGATAACTCTTTTCTTTGTCTTTACAAATCTTAACCGAAGCATAAGGCATCCATCCAGGCAAAGATTTAGCTTCATTCAAAACACGGGGGGCTTCAATAAAACCCAACACCCCGCCTAAAAGAATTCCACCTAAATTACCCCAGGCAACACCCATTCCTACGTCATCCCAATCATCACTTGTACTATAACTAATAAACCCACTAAACAAACCTATAGTCATTCCCATTAAAGACCCTAACTTCATATCTCTTAAAACCACCGCACCTGTACCCGGACGTGACCGGCTAATTTCATAAAGTCCTATTCCTAATCCCAGAACTGTTCCTCCGATTGCTCCATAACTCATATGCCTCACTCCGGTTTTAGAATTTTCTTCTTTACTATCATCCCTATCCATGATAACTAAATAACCTGTACTGACTCCTGCTAACATTCCTATCAAACATCCCATTTTTCCATAATAAATAACCGATGGTTTTTTTTCTATTTCCCCACCAAAAAACTGTCCTGCCCGGGCTTGAGGTAAAAAAAGTAAATTAAAACATAATCCGACTAAAAGTAATCCAACAATAATTTTTCTCATAAAACTTCTCCCCTTTCTAAATAAAAATATTTTATTCCTTCAATATATAGTCTATCTGGACAACTTAAAAAAGTCAATAAAAAAAGTAGTCCGCCACTAAGTATTGGCGGACTACTCAATTATATTTTCAGCACTTTTATGTTTTAATACCTATCAATAAGTTTACAAAGATCTCCCCGGGAAGGCAATGTTCCCTTCACCATTTTAGCCACAGCACCATCTTCTCCAATGTAACTTTCTACCCTGATTACCCCTATTTCTTTTTGAGTACGCCCAATAACCAATCCGGTAACGGGACTAATTATTTCTTTGCCTAAATGAAATAATTTTAAAGAAGTACCTATTTCCAATCCCGATTCACGGCCGGCATCAAGGTATATATCCTGATTCATAACTTCCGCCACCCGGCAAGACCACGGTTTTTTATTTACCTGATAAATAATATTTTCCGTAAACTTTACTATTGCCGACCTCAAGGCATCTCCCTCTAATGTTTCATCATATTTTGCTTTTGTCCCCATTCCTAAAAATTGGCCTGTTTTTTGTCTGGCCATTCCTTTACCTGAATCCGTATATATAATACGGCCGGTTTCCACATCTACTACCCTAATATCTACTGTAGCCTGTGCAATTATTTGTTTACTTTGAATTATCAAATAATCCGAACCGCCTTTTTTTACTCCAAATTGAGAAATACTTCCGGTAACTATTGCATTTAATCCTAAAAGTTTTCCTGCTTTTACTATTGTATTGGGATCTATATGCCCGCTAGACTGAAAATTTTGTTCTTCTAAAATTTTTTTAATTTTTCCCCTTTCTACCAAGATAAATTTACCGGATTTCCCTAATTCAGTGATAAGAATATCAGAAGCTGCTGTCCCCAATCTCCTTTGTCCATAAGCTGTTTTATTTTCAAAATCAATAATAGCAACCCTGCGCTTTGGTCCTGTATATTTGGATTCTACCTTTTCCGTCTCTTTGACTGTAATAGTATGGGTTTTTTTCACTGCAACCGAAGGGGCACAACCCGAAATTAAAAATCCCAGACTACATCCTGCAATAATAACTTTGCTCAATTTTTTCATCTTTTCCTCCTTTATTTTATTTAACTTTTCAAAAAATTTTAATTTATTATTTACCAGTTGTTAGGCGGAAATGTTCTCAACACCCTTCCTACTACTTTTATTGTTTCTTCCCGGAGAGGAAAAGAGAATAATTTTTCCTTTGCTTTTTCTTTTAATTGCTCAGCAAATGCTTCCCCTACTTTTTCAAAAACAATTTTGGTGCGTGAAGCCTTTTTCTCCTTATGCCAGACTACTGCGCCTGTTTTGGCATTAACCAGCTTAAATTCAGCTCTTACCAGCCTTTTCATATAAACCCCAGCGGTAATATAAGAAAAATCTATTAATTCCCCGTAAATAATGCCATCAACATTAAGACTTTTGCCTAATTCCTCAATAGGAATGGTAGGCAATTGTCCGGCATCAATTATCCCTTTACCGGCAAGTATTGTATCTATTTCTTTTAAAGGCTTTACAATATATCCCCTTTTTCTGCTTAGTCCCCTATTAAAAATTTTCCTCAACCTTTCAGGAGCATCCAGATCATTTGACTGATTAGTGAAAGGCAATACCGCTATAGTTTTAGGGGGCAGAACAGGGGTTATCTGAACAGGCCTTCTGGGAGAAACAGTACAAGCAGAGATAAAAGATAAAATAAAAACACCTATTATTAACGATTTAAACTCTTTTTTAACAGCTTTGATAGTTTCCATAAATATTCCCTTCGCTGTTCAAATTTTTATTTCATTAATAATACTCCACCTTTCCCTTTAATGTCAAGGTAAAATATCAAGAATCAAAAAATAGAACTTTTAAAATCATTTCATTTATTAGTTATTTCGGCAATAAATTAGATAATTTAATTACAAAATCTTCTGAAAGCTTTTTCAATTTCCATTTTTCATTCAAACAAACCATTTTTACCTTTCCTTTAACAATAAGCTTTCCGTCTTCCTTGTTTTTTATTATATTTTCTAATTCAAAAGCTGCTTTACTCAGGGAAACCAAATTTGTTTCTACTTCTAACAAATCCCCATATCTTGCAGGATATTTATAATTCACTTCTGCTTTAACCACGGTAAAAAAAATATTTTTTTCCATATATTCCAACACATCTATTCCTATTTCGCGGAGATATTCAGTTCTCGCTCTTTCAAAATATTTCAAATAATTAGCATAATAAACTACTCCACCCGTATCAGTATCTTCATAATAAATCCTGATTTGCATTTTTATCCTCCTGCCATTTAAAATAAATGTTTAGATATTAATTGTATTATATATAATATCTTTTCTTTTTTCAAATGTAAAATAATTATATGCTCTTTAGAAGAAAGTGTAATATTCTTTCGGATTTTAAAAATAAAAGGGGGGTTCGTAAATAATATGTAGAAACTGTTCGATTATTGCTCATTAAAAAATCCTGAGTATAATCCAATGAAAGTATTACGATAATAAGATTTAATAAAAACAAAAAATGTTTCTTTCTAAATGCGTACTTTTACCCTTTGGGAACGCAAAAACAAGCCTTTTATTTTACCTATAGAAAAGAATATGCTTAAAAATGAAATTTAGAATAAATATTGATACTCCCTTTTTTAAATACTTCTTGACTAATTAAAACTTTTTCTTTACAATGATTTATATAGTTCAAAAAATGAAATTATTTTCGGGATTATTTTAGAAATTATTAAATCTTAAAAACTTAGAGGTGAATAAAATGTCTATACTTAATGTGCAACGCAAAATAGAACAATTAAATGAAGATGAACAATTAGCAACTTTAGCTTTAGAGGGATTTATCGATACATCAACTACTCCTCAACTAAGAAAGGAATTTGACAATCTTGTAAACGATAAATTTTATAATATAATCGCAGATTTTGAAAAAATATCCTATCTCAGCAGTACCGGCATAGGAGTTTTTATCGAATTTATCGGAACTATTAAAGAAAATCAGGGAAATATTTTAATAATCAAAGTTTCCGATAAAATTAAAAAAGTTTTCAACATGGCCGGTATTGAAAAAATAATTAAACTTTTTCCTACAAAAGAAACAGCTAAAGAAGCATTAATTGCAGAAAAACAAGCATTGAAAGAAAAAAGTAGTGCCTCTAAATTAATTCAATTTCCTTTCAAAAGTGAATGTCCTTTTTGCAAACAAATTTCCTGGATCCCTCAAGCTGATATTCTGCGTTGTCCTAAATGCGAACAAATTTTTTATATCAATAAGCAAGGACATATTACGCTTTTAAAAAAATCAGATAAAACACAAGAAGCAATAAATAAATATAAATTCACTCTCAAAATACCCAGCAATATTAACTATCTTAATCATGTGCGCCTTTTTTTAACAGGATTACTTAGAGAAGAAAAAATCACAGAAGAAATAACAAACGACATAGAGTTAGCCGTAGATGAAGCTCTTTCTAATATTGTAGAACATGCCTACAATTTTGAAAAACACCATGTTATTGACCTTGCTTTTTATATTATACCGAACTCCTGTTTTGTTATCACGATCAGAGATAAAGGAAAGTCTCTTAATACCATTTTACACAGATTAAAAAGCGGGCTTATAAACGACACAGTCCCTATTCATCAGGAAAGAGGGCGGGGATTTTATATTATGAATAAAACTATGGACAAAATAGATTATCAATCAGTTACAAATTTTGGCAACGAACTAACAATGGTTAAACATTTTGCAGAAACCAAAAACAATTCGGATACATCTTCGGATACATCTAAAGAAACGGGGATTTAAAAACATGGAAAATACAATTTCTCCTGCAATTCAACAACTTATTTCTTCAGCTGAATTATTAGAAAAAGATAATAAAACAAACGAGTCTTTTTTAAAATACGAAGAAGCAATAGATGCTCTTTTAATTCTTGATAATGAGGTTGAAATAAAAGACCTTTATGAAAAAATCACTTATCTTGATTCTAATCAATTAACCGATTCAACATTAAAAAAACGACAAATGGTATTCATTAATATTATACACGCAGAAAAACTTTATCAGGAAGAACAAATTGACGGAGCTCTGAAAATACTGGAAAAAACTAAAAAAGAACATCCCAACAATCCCGAAATATTAGCCAAGTTAGGCTTAATTTATGAAAGACAGAGTCAAAAAGAAAAAGCGATAGAAAACTATTTTACAGCCGCAGAATATTATCATAATCACCAGTTTTTAAAAAAAGCATATTACTTTGCTCAGAAAGCAAAACATATCAGTCCTCAACGAAATGACATAAAAATTCTTCTCGCGGAAATTCATATAAAAGATAATTCAAAAGAAGAAGCACGAAAAGAATTAATTGACCTAGTTAAAAATTTTGTTCGTCAAAATGCCTTTGATGAAGCACTAAAATACGTTCAAAAAGCACTTCAAGTTGACGGGGTTGAAACTCTTTATTTAGAGGCTGTCATTTGGTTTCATAAAGGATTATCGGAGGCAGCCGAACAGAAATTCAAACTGGTAACCAGATTAAAAGGAGGACATTTTGGTTCACTTTGTTATTTAGGCGAAATATATTTACGCCAAAACCAGTTTCAAGAAGCATTTAATGCTTATCAAAAAGCATTTACACTTCGTCCCTGGGATACTAAAATTTATCACAAATTAGCAGAAATTAACTTACAAAAAGAAGAACACAATTTAGATCCTGAAGAAAAATCAAAAATAAAATCGACCAGTGCATTTTCTCCGGGTAAAACAGAAGATTCTCTTTTGCCGTTTGATTCCTCTTCCCCAATTTCTCCTGATGAAGAAAAAACTGTTTCTCTTGAGGAAACACAAACGTATTCAATTGAATCTGAAATAGCAATGAAACAAAGTATATTTCTTCCCGAAATAATAGCGTTATATGAATTTGTTATTAACCTGGACTCCGAAAATGAAGAAACGAAGAAAAAACTGCAAGCATTAAAAACATTCCAAAAAGAAAAAGAAAAACAAAAAAAAGAAATTGATAAAAAACCCACAATTATTGATAAGAACTTTGAAAATGAATTTTGGCCATTAAACATTATCGAGGTTGCTGAGTTTCCCTCTTTAATTAAAGAAGTTATTAATTTATACCGCTCTTTCCTGAAAAACTCTTCAAATAACGAATTATTAAACAGGCTAAATAAAGTTCAGTTATTAAGTAATAAGCGGTACTTAGATATAAAAATAAATTCTTAAAAATTAATTATTTTAAATTTAAAACCGGTGGGTTTAAAAAAAATTCAAGTATCATTTCTAAAGAGTGCAAAAAACTTGTCTTCATATTCTTTAAATAATCCATACTGACGCAATTTTTTACCTAATTTGTATATGCTGGATTTATCTTTCCGGACATCCTTGAAAAGTTGATCAATTTCTATTCTTATATTTTTTTTATCTCCACTCATCCGATTGAAGAACCCTCTCTCTTCTAACTCAGTAATATTACATGGGAAAGAACGCATGCTTAATTCTATAATAAATTTCATTAAAGAAACCTGCCAATTATCATCCACCCCTTCAATAATTACTGACATATTTTCTTCTCGTGACTCTATTTCCGCTTTAATCTTATCCGAAATATCAGTAATAGTAGAAGATATAATGTTTTCTTTCTCAAAATTATTTTTAAACTTATATCCTAAACCTTTTATGTCTTCACCATATTCTTCAAAAGCCTTTCGCGCATATTCTTTCACCTCTTCATCCCATCCTTCAAATACATCCAACAAATAATGAGGCACTACTATTTTAGGTTTTTCTGCAATCACCTTTCCTTCCCTAATTCTAACTTTATTAACTTTATCCATTAATTCGCTAATTAAATAATACTGCACTATAGTATCACCAAAAGTAGCCAAACTTTGCTTAGGAAATCTTACAATCTTAGTGTGCTTCATTGCATAATTAAATTTCTCTTTTTTATTCATCAGTTTTTTCCTCCACCCAAAATCTATTCCCACTATTAATCCGAATTATCGAATACAAACACATAATCAAATGTTAAATCTTTTTATTTATTTAAACTAAACTAAACTTTTATAAATATTACACAATTTCAAACAAAAAATCAAACTAAAAATCTTTTACAAAAATTTTAATTAAACTTTAATTTTTCTTTATTGACAGAAAAAATAATTTATAATATCCTTTATCTATAATAGCCTTTAAGACTAACTATTAAGCACTTTTTTCAATAGGTCCTAATATGATAACATCTATGAAACAATATTACAAACTTCCTTTACTGAAAATAATTCCCCGTTTAAAAAAGCTGGATAATTTTGTACTTTTAGAAACTAACAAATACAACCGGGAAAACAAATTCAGTTATTTATTTATAAACCCTGTTAACATTATAAATTATACTACCCCTCATCCCAATGTAAAAGAAATATTTTCTCAAATGGAATCTTTTTTAAATAACTATTATTTAGCCGGATTTTTTTCTTACGAATTAGGTTATTTAATGGAAACAGCCCTCAAAGAAAAAAAATCTTTTTCTTTCCCTTTAATCTGGCTAGGCGTTTATAAAAATGTTATTTCTTTTAACCACCAAACAGGAAAATTTAATGAATATGGAACAAACATACTTTCAAATATAAAATTTAATCCAAAAAAAATTAAAATCGAAAATTTAAAAATGGAAATTTCAAGAAAAGAATACTTAAAAAACATTGCAAAAATAAAAAAATTCATTCGTTCCGGCAACACTTACCAGGTAAATTATACTACCAAATATAAATTTGATTTTCGAGGATGTCCCTTTTCTCTTTATTATAATCTACGAAACAGGCAACCGGTATCTTATAATGCTTTTATAAAAACAGAAAAACATATTATTATTTCTTGTTCTCCTGAATTATTTTTTAGAAAAAAAGGGAATTTTATTAATACCAGACCGATGAAAGGAACCATTAAAAGAGGCCGAAATAAGCAGGAAGACACTCATAATATACAGTTTTTAAAAAATGACCCTAAAAATTTAAGCGAAAATATTATGATAGTAGACTTATTCAGGAACGATTTAGGGAGAATTTCCCAGATTGGCAGCATAAAAACCACGAACCTTTTTAATATTGAAAAACATAAAACGCTCTTTCAGATGACTTCTGAAATCAAAGGAAAATTAAGAAAAAATATATCTCTGTTCGAATTGTTTAGAAGCATATTTCCCTCCGGATCAGTTACCGGTGCACCTAAAATAAAAACTATGCAAATAATAAAAAAATTAGAATCCCAAGAAAGAAAAGTTTATACCGGAGGAATTGGATTTCTGAGCCCAAAAAAAGAAGCTGTATTTAATATCCCTATACGAACAATTATTATCGACAAAAACAAAGGAGAATTAGGTATCGGCAGTGGTATTGTCTTTGATTCTAATGCAGAAGATGAGTTTTTAGAATGCAAACTTAAAGCAAAATTTATTTCGCAAAAAGTCACAGATTTTCAACTAATAGAAACCATTCTTTGGAAAAACACTTTTTATCTATTAAATCTTCATTTAAAAAGACTTAGATCCTCAGCGAAATATTTTGACTTTTATTTTGATGAAAATATTATTTATCGCCAATTATTGCGGTTAAGTGCGAATTTCAAAAAAAACCATTTTTATAAAATACGATTATTACTAAATGAAAATGGAATTCTGAATTTAAGATATAAGAAATTATCCGGTAAATTTAATTTTGCCAAGCACCCTCAGAAACAAAAAGTCAGGAAAAAAACAATTATTATTTCTTCTATTCCTACCCATTCAAAGGATACTTTCAAATTTCATAAAACAACAAACAGAACTCTATACAATAAAGAACACACTAAATACAAACAAAAGGGTTTTTTTGAAGTTATTTTTAAAAACGAGAAAAATCAAATAACGGAGGGCTCTATTACCAATATCTTTATCAAAAAAGGGCAACATTATTATACGCCACCGATAGAATGCGGATTATTAAATGGAATATACCGGCAAATGTTTATTAAACAGAACAAAAATGTAATTATAAAAATAATTACCGAAAAAGATTTGATAAATGCTGAAGAAATTTATCTTTGTAATTCTATTAAAGGAATGACCCGGGTTTTCTTGAAATAAAAAAACGGAAAGAAAAATTCTTTCCGCTTTTTTATTATTTATATCACTATTAAAAATATTACCTTTTGGAAAATTGAAACTTTTTCCTCGCTTTAGGCATTCCCGGTTTTTTCCTTTCTACCATTCGAGAATCTCTGGTTAAAAAACCTTCTTTGCGTAAAACTTTTTTTGTCTTTTCATCCAACTGGGCCAAAGCACGCGATAATCCATGTTTTATTGCCCCTGATTGCCCGGAAATTCCACCACCTTTGACATTAACAAACACATTAAATTTATTTATCATTTTAGTCAGTTCTAATGGTTCAACAACTCTTATTTTTAAACCCTCATGCCCCAGGAAATAAACATCTAACAATTTCTTATTTATAGTGATTTTGCCTTTACCCGGTAATATTCGCACCCTTGCTACTGCATTTTTTCTTCTTCCCACACCCCACAAAGTAGTCATTTCTTCCATCTCTTGCCTCCTTAAATTGAAACAATGTTTTCTATTTTAATTTTGAATACTCATTTATTTTTATTATTTCCGGATTTTGGGAAGAATGAGAATGTTCTTCCCCTCTATATATCTTCAATTTAGTAATTAAACGCCTACCTAAACGGTTATGCGGTAACATCCCCTTTACCGCCAATCTCACTGCTTTCTGGGGAGTTTCACTCATTAGCTTATCATAACGGATACCCTTAATTCCACCCGGATACCCTGAATGATGATAATGTATTTTTTGTTTTAATTTATTACCCGTCAACCTAATCTTTTCTGCATTTATTACAATCACAAAATCACCGGCATCTACATGAGCAGTAAAAGTCGGTTTACTTTTTCCTCTTAATAAATTAGCCACAAAAACAGACAATCTCCCTAAAACAACATCCGTCCCATCAATCAAATACCATTTTTTATTTATTTCTTTTTCTTTAGCCATATAAGTTTTCATATCATTAACCTACCTTCTTAAAATTTATAAGACCTTATTTTAATCAAACTTTCACAATTAGTCAAGTAAAAAATAATCAAAAAAACATATTCGTTATTATTAAACTTAAATTTTGTCCTTATCTTCTCTCAAACCAGCCGCATTATTCTTATATCTTCGAAAAATAAAGGCAAAATATATTCTGAACGATTTAGTGATTTTTCGCAAAAATCAGGGTAAAATTTTAACCATCTCGTCCACCCCTCTTTTAGCTTTAAAACGCAAATCCGAAGAAACTTTTATTTCATATTTCATGTTTTCTAATGCCCAATAAACTTTCTCCAGAGTAGTTATTTTCATATCAGGACATATTATTGATTCTGAGACAGGATAAAAATTTTTTTTGGGATTTTCGTTACGCAATTTATGCAATAATCCTACTTCCGTACCTACTATTATTTGTTTAATCTTTGTATTTTCTCTGGCGTATTTACACATCCCTCCCGTAGATAGCACTTCATCAGCTATTTCAATGACTTCCGGCCTACACTCAGGATGAACAATTACTTTTGCATTAGGATATAATCTCTTTTTATCTTCAATATCCTTTACTGAAATTTTAACATGTACAGGACAAAAACCATTCCACAAAATAATATTTTTTCCTGTTTTCTTTTTAACAAAAGAGCCTAAATTTTTATCCGGAACAAAAATAATTTCTTCCTCGTTTTTCAATGATTCTATTATATTAACAGCGTTACCGGAAGTACAACATACATCCAACTCCGCTTTTACCTGAGCCGTAGTATTAACATACCCAACTATTTTTGCCTGGGGATGTTTATTTTTTAATTCTTTTAAATCTTCAGCTGTCACCATATCCGCCAGCGGACAACCAGCATTCATATCCGGCAACAAAATTATTTTATCCGGACATAAAATAGAAGCAGTTTCCGCCATAAAACGAACTCCGCAAAAAAGTATGACTTTTGCTTGTGTTTGGGCCGCTTTATAACTTAACGCTAAAGAACCTCCTACAAAATCCGCAACTTCCTGAATTTCTTCAATTTGATAACTATGAGCAAGAATTACAGCATTCCTTTTTTCTTTAAGCTTTTGTATTTTTTCCTGTAATTGTTCCTTAAACAACGTTATATCCTTCTTTCCTATTTTCCAATATAATCAACTAATCGTCTCTAAAACTTCCAATTCCCAAATCTTTCAACTCATAAAAACTATGTCACAAATAGTCATATACTCACTTCGTTCGCGTCAGACATAGTCATAAATTCCCACTAACCCCCTTTGGGGAAATTGTCTTTTTTCTTTTGCTATTCGCCATTTGCAATTTTTTGTCTTTGTCTGTCATCTGTGAACTGTTGTCTGCCATCTATGGATATCGACTGTGGACCATGGACTGTCTTTTCTATTAACTAAAGTGGCCGCTCTATTAAAGGTTTGAATTTATAATCTGTTTGAAAACCGGGAAGGGACGTTACCGGGTCGGTTAAAAAGAACTCTCCCTTTTTTATCCAATTCTTTAAAATATCAGCAATCTCTATTGCTTTAGAATAACTGGACATACTTCCGGTAGGAACCTTTTTTCCGTTAATTTCTATTTCACCACTTTTCAACTGAGCATAATTCACTTTTCCTATAATTCCCGGTCCTGTAGAATCGCTATAATCAACTATCTGCGTCCAGATATCTTTATCTCTTACTGCCACATATTTACATATTTTCTCATTTAAAACAGGTATAGGAATACCTATACCGACACTTAAACTCGCACCATAACCAAGTAAGGAAATCCCTACTAAAAATTCCCTCTTCATCTGTTTTAAATCTCCAATAACAGATATAGTTCCTGCCGGAGATAAAGGCACGCCATTTTCTGCACGCTTTACCTTAGGATTGTGTTGAGTCCCATGCCAGCTTATATAACCCACGCCCCCACCTAAAAAAATACGTGTCCCCACACCAAGGGTTTCATAATAAGGATCATTCAACAAAGGAGAAAGCTGCCCGGCATTACAATAATTAGCATTACTTAAATTCGGTTTTAAAACTCCCATATAAGTATATATAATCCTATCAGATAAATTAACCGCACAGTTATAATTTTGATAAGCATTTCTCATATTAAAAAGAACTGCTTCATTAAAATCATTAATATTAACCCGTATTTCTAATTTTTTTCTGGAATAACAATCAGTCCCATAAGCATTAGCAATTAATTTTACATCTTCTCCGGATATAAGCTCTTCTATTACATGTCCTCCACCATATTTAAATTCCCCGGGATAAACTTTATTTCTCGGATCTTCCCCTGGAAGTGCTGTAGCTCCTAAATAAATATCCCCGGCAGCAAAACCACAATAAACAGGAACATCGTTAAGTAAAGCATTTCCTCCCCCTAGTTTTATTTTAGGCTTACCACTACAGATATTAAAATAAGCGCCTGAAGAACACATAGGCCCAAAAGTAGCACAGGTAACCACATCTACTTCTTTAGCTGCCTTTTCTACTCCTTTTTTCTCAACAATATCGATAATTTCTTCCGCAGTTACTACTACAACCTGCCCACTTTTAATTTTCTGATTAATTTCTGCAATTGTTTTAGCCATTTTTACTTTCCTTTAAAGAAATTTAAAATCCCCGACGAATTTTTAAGGGGATTACTCGTATAAAAACAAAATCCCATTTCTGATTATGAATGTGATTATATCAGCCACAGTCACCCTTTGTCAAGAACAAGCGTAAAGTTAAAAGACAGGCACAAAGGCATCAAGGCAGAGAGGCACAAAGTTAAAAGATAAAATACTAAGATATAAACAAAAAATAAAGGCAAAATATGTTTTGAACGATATAATAAATTTTTCGCGTAGGAGTTACCCTTTAACTTTTTTGGGCGACCTTAGTCGCCCCTACTTTATGCCTTTTCTTTTTACTCTGTGTCTGTTTTTTTCTCTGGATATCATTATGAACTTCTACAAATACTTTTAAACAATTGTCCGATATTTTATTAATAATCTTATTCTCTTTTTTATTAATAATCCTATTCTCTATTTCATCATTAATAATCTTATTCTCTATTATCCGACTAAAAAAACTTCCATGCACTATTTTATTACGTG
>JAGLHV010000100.1 GCA_023143305.1 bacterium
TTTGATACAAAACTTCCTCTTCACTTCTCTCTTCAATGGGAATGTCCCTGCCAGAATTACAATTTAGGTCAAACGTCGGAATTGTGGCAGTAACATAAAATGGTACATCAAATTCTTTGGCCACAATGGCTTTTTCCAGTGTACCGATTTTATTTGCTACATCACCGTTTTGGGCAATCCTGTCTGCCCCGACAATCATCATATCTACTTTTCCCTGTGACATTAAATAAGCTCCGGCATTATCAGGCAAAATAAGATGTGGTATTTCTTCGTTTTTAAGTTCCCAGGCAGTAAGCTTTGCCCCTTGATTTCGGGGTCTTGTTTCATCAACATAGACAAAAACTTTTTTTCCGTTTTGATGAGCAATATATATGGGAGATAAAGCACTACCATAATCAACGCAGGCAAGCCAGCCGGCATTACAATGGGTTTCAATATTATAATTATCTTTGATTAAAGTGTTTCCATGTTCACCTATTTTCCTGCAAGCGGCAGCATCATCATCAGCAAATTTTTGTGCGGTAAACATTGCGGTTTCTCTTGGTTTTTTTGATTTTTTTGCAGCATTATAAACATGATTCACTGCATGAAATAAATTCTGAGCAGTGGGCCGTGTTAACTCGATGTCTCTTTTAGCCTTTTCAATAAATTGGGAGAAATTTTTTTCAGGGGCTTCTAAGAAAGCTTGTGCCATAGCAAATCCCGCTGCTGCACCAATAGCCATAGAACCCCTTACCATCATTGTTTTAATTGCCCGGCAAGTATCCGGATAATTTTTTGCTTCATAAATTTCAAAATCAAAAGGCAGGAGATTTTGTTCGATTAAAAACACGGATGAATCTTTCATCCAGACACTTCTGTAATGTTTACCGTTAACTTTCATTTTTATACCAGATTAAACAATATTTTTTTTAATATAACATATTATACAAATTTTTTATTATTCACTTCAATACAATTTTATTTAATTGCAAAAAATGCTCGTTTTTTGTAAAATCATAAAAACATTTTTATTATCTATAACTGAACAAATAAATCAAGGTGTTACAAAAATGAATAGCCTGTATCTTTTTATTTTTATTTTAATAGCTGCTTCTTTTTACTTAGGAATGCATTACTATATTTGTATGCGTATCATAAAAGGATTAGCCCTTTCTCCTTTAATTGGTAATTATCTGAGACTTTTTTTCTTGTTTGCCGCATTATCGTTTGTGTTGGGAAAACTATTAAGTAGATATTTTTTAGTTTATTTGCTGGTTTATTTTAGTTCTGTCTGGTTAGGGGTAATATCTATTGCTTTTTTTCTGTTTTTTCTTAAAGATATTGCAGGATTATTTTTTATCCATCACAACAAAGTTTGGACTATGATTACTCTTATTCTTGTTTTATTCAGCAGTGTATTTTCACTTTATAATGCCGCCAGAGAAGTAAAAATAAAAGAAATTCGAATAACAACAAAAAAACTACCCTTTGAAAAATCAGGATTTTCTATTGTTCAATTATCCGATTTACATTTAGATTCCTTAACCTCGACCCGATGGTTAAAATCTATAGTAGATAAAACAAATAAATTAAATCCGGATTTAATAGTTATTACCGGAGACTTGATAGATCAGAGTGTTCACAATTTTGAAAAATTCTATCCTATATTGAAAGAATTAAAATCAAAACACGGAGTTCTGGCTATTACCGGAAATCATGAGTTTTATGCCGGAGTCAGTCATTTTCTGGAAATTGCCGAACAATCGAATATCACTGTTTTAAGAAATGAAAAAATAACTATTGCCGATACAGTTGAAATAATCGGCATTGATGATGAAACAGGGAAAAGGTTTTCTCTTGCCGGTCCGAATCTTAAAAAAGCAATGAAAAATTGCAATTTAAACAAACCGGTTATTCTTCTTTCTCACCAACCAAAATACTTCCGGCAGGCAGTTAAAAAAGGTGTTGATTTACAATTATCCGGACATACTCACGCAGGACAAATTCCCCCACTGGATTTGATAGTCTGGTTAGCCTTTAAATACCCATGGGGATTATATCAATTTGAAGATTCTTATATTTATACAACCTGTGGTACAGGAACCTGGGGCCCTCCAATGCGTCTCTTTTCCCGTTCAGAAATCGTAAAAATTATTTTAATTTCAAACAATAAAAGCTAATTTGCTTATGTTTATTTATTCCCGGTTAAAAAAAACTTGCGTTAAATTTATTCAACTTTTATTTTGAGAAAATTGTTGTTGTTTCGAGACCGAATTCCATTACAGTAAAAAGAGAATTTAAGATGATAATAAAAAGCACCAACAAAAGAATTAAATGACTGGCAAATTTTAATGTTTTATTATCTGAAGTATAATCCTTGTAAGCATTAATTAAATTATAACACATAAGAATACCCAAAAGAATTATTACTGACCAATATCCTAACATTTTTTCCTCCTTTTTGTTTTCTAAAAAATAATTCTGCAAAATACAATATTCTATTTCCTAAAAATATAATCAAAATTTCGTCATAACTCTTTAACAAAAATATTATTTATTTTTGTTGATATTTATTTTAATAAAATATTTTTAAATATGCAATTAAAAAATAGAAATTTTTATTCGTTCGGATAAATAAAGAATATCGTATGTGGCCAATTATCAAGGATAGACATTTACCATTTTATTGCTGTTTTTTAATATCTTCCATATGATGCATTATAGTTTTTCCGCTCAGAAAATAAATAACTTCTTCCGAGATATTAGTAGCATGGTCTGCTATTCGTTCTAAATGCCTTCCGACTAAAATAAGTTCCACAGCTCTGGTAATTGTTTTAGGATCCTGCATCATATAGGTTAATAATTCTCTAAATATCTGATTGTTTAAATCATCGACTTTATCGTCTCTTTTACATATATCCCTGGCTAACGATTCATCTTTATTTACCAGAGCATCAATGGAATCCTTAATCATTTTTTTAGCCAGGGTGGCCATGAGGGGGATATCTATCAAAGGTTTAAGTAAGGGTTCTTTGATTATTTCACGGGTACGTTCAGCAATGTTAACTGCTTGATCTCCTATGCGTTCAAGATCATTATTAATTTTCATTGCCGCAGTAATAAATCTCAAATCAATTGCTGCCGGTTGGCGAAGAGCCAAAAGCATATGGCAAAAATCATCTATTTCTATTTCCATCATATTTATGGAATTATCAGACTTAATCACTTTTTCAGCCAATTTCGTTTTGCGTTCAACTAAAGCTTTTATTGAATAATTAATTGCTTTTTCTACTAAAATACTCATTTTCAATAATAACTCTTTTAAATTTTTTAATTCCTCATCAAAATGCCGTTCCATTTTTTTCCTCCCCCTTCAATTTAATTCAAATTTAAAATCTATCCAAACCTACCTGTAATATAATCCTCAGTAACTTTCATCGAGGGTGTAGTAAAAATTTTGCTTGTTGTATCATATTCAATTAATTCTCCCATCATAAAAAAAGCAGTAAAATCCGAAATACGTGCCGCTTGCTGCATATTATGAGTAACAATAATTATGGTATATTTTTTCTTTAATTCCTGAATAAGTTCTTCTATTTTTAAAGTAGCTTTAGGGTCCAAAGCTGAAGCCGGTTCATCCATAAGCAATACTTCCGGTTCTACCGCCAAAGCCCGGGCAATACATAATCTTTGTTGCTGCCCGCCTGATAAATCAAAAGCACTTTTATTCAATCTGTCTTTAACTTCATCCCATAAAGCAGCATCTTTCAGACTTTTCTCTACCTTCTCAACAATATAATTTTTATCCCTTATTCCATTTATAGTTAAACCATAAGCAACATTATCGAAGATTGACTTAGGAAAAGGATTAGATTTTTGAAAAACCATCCCTATTTGTCTTCTTATCTTCACTACATCAACATTCGAAGCATAAATATCTTCGTTATCCAGCAAAACTTCCCCCTCTACTTTTATTCCTGAAATAACATCATTCATCCGATTAAGGCAGCGTAAAAAAGTAGACTTTCCACATCCTGAAGGACCGATTATTCCGGTAACCATATTTTGTTGTATACTAATTGTTACATTGTTTAAGGCTTTCTCTCCGCTATAATAAAAATTGAAATTAATTACATCGATTTTCGTGTCATTCATATGATTACTCCCTTTTAAGTTTTCGTAAACGATATCTTAAAATTACGGCTGATAGATTTATAGTTAATACTAACATTATTAATACCAGAGCCGTTGCATAAGCGATCGGCCGCACTTTAGTTATTGCATGGTGTTGAGTGGACATTATATAAAGATGGTAAGGTAATGCCATAAACTGACTGAATAGTGACTTCGGAATAAAAGGAAGGTAAAAAGCAGCCCCGGTAAAAAGAATGGGAGCTGTTTCTCCGGCAGCACGGGCCAAACCAAGAATCGTTCCGGTAAGCATCCCTCCGGCAGCATAAGGTAACACATTGGTTTTAATCATTTGCCATTTGGTGGCACCCAAAGCCAAAGAACCTTCCCGATAAGAATTTGGTATATTCTTTAAAGATTCCTCGCTGGCAGTAATAGTCCAGGGAAGAGTCATTAATCCTAAAGTCAAACCAGCTGATAAAACACAAGTACCAAGGTGCATTAACTGCACAAATAATATCACCCCGAATAATCCATACACTATGGAAGGAACTCCGGATAGATTTCTGATCGACATCCGAATAATCCGGGTTATTTTATTTTTTTTAGCGTATTCATTCAAGTATATAGCACACCCCATACCTAACGGTATAGCTAAAACTGCTGTAATAACGGTTACCAGAAAAGTGCCGATAATGGCAGGTAGGATACCCCCCTCTGTCATTCCCTTACGGGGCATCGCAGTAAAAAATTCCCAGCTTATTTTACTTATCCCTTTGCTGGTTAAATCATATAAAATAATTGCCAGGATTATGCCGACAATCCCCACACATATTCTTAACAGATTAAAGCCTAATATTTCCTGCAATTCTTTGTTTTTCATCTTGTTTTCCTTTCGTGCCTATGCAAAATAATATCGGAAATCATATTGACAATAAAAGTTATCACAAATAATACCAGACCAATACCAAAAAGGGCATAATAATGAGTGGTATTATAAGGTACTTCTCCCAATTCAATGGCAATGGTAGAAGTCATTGTCCGCACTGAACCCAAAAAACTTTTAGGCATTGCAGGTGCACACCCTGTAGCCATAAGAACCGTCATTGTTTCCCCTATTGCCCTGCCCATCCCTAACATACATGCCGCTAATATCCCTGAACAGGCCGCCGGGATTTTTATTTTTACCAGGGTTTGCCATTTAGTTGCCCCCAGTGCCAGAGAGGCTTGCGTATACGATTTAGGAACGCTTTTTAAAGCATCTTCGGACAAACTGATAATAGTGGGTAAAGCCATTATTGACAGAAGAACGGACCCATTTATTGCGTTAAGTCCATTATGTAAACCAAAAAGCCGGGCAATAAAAGGTCCTATCAGAAGAATGCCCAGAAAACCGATAACCACCGATGGAATTCCCGCTAATATTTCAATAATGGGCTTAGCAATTTCTCTTACCCTGGGACCGGCTAAATCCGTTAAGTAAGCGGCAGTTCCGATACCTAAAGGAATAGCAATTAAAAGTGCCCCGAAA
>JAGLHV010000101.1 GCA_023143305.1 bacterium
TTCAGTTTTTATTAATTAGTATCGGGGTAGGGGTTATAATCGTTACAGGTGCGTTATATTTCATTTTAAAAGAGGGAATGACTGATTTAATTTCCGGTGTCTTTGTTTATAATTATTGGCGGAGTGAGGCTTATGGTTTTGGTCTGTTTAGTCTGGCGAAAAAAATGATGTACCATTGTTTTTTAGCAGGACCGTTAAGGGGTCTATCTATTCTGACTATATTGTTATGTTTTCTCTTTTTTTGGCGGAATTTTATTCTAAAAAAAAGAAGAAAGAAAGAAAATGAAGTTATCAATATTCCGTATTTTTTAGTGCTTGTATTCTGGCTGATATTTGATTTGTTGGGAGTTTACATAGGAGGGGCTTTCTATGCACACTATTGGATTCAGATAATACCTTCTTTTTCATTAATTGTCGGTTATATGATAGAAAGGGTTTTTGTTTATCCAAAAACGTTCCAAAGTGTAAAAATTAAAAATATGTTTATTTGTGTTCTGATATGTTCTTTTCTTTTTTCTATTGGTGTACAAATGATATATTGCTTTAATATTTTCAAGAAGCGTATTATTTTAAAAGAGAAAACTGTGCAGGAAATGACAGCACAATGGTTAATCAAAAACAGCAGGGATAATGACTCTATTTATGTTTGGGGAGACGAGTGTGCTATTAGTTTCTTGTCTAAAAGGAAAATTCCCAGCCGCTATATTCATTTGTATCCGCTTTATACTGCAAACCATGCAACAGAAAAGAAAATTACAGAATTTATTAATGATCTAAAGCAGAATCCTCCTAAATATATAATTGATACAAGTATTACAAACTGGATGATGCCTTTGCTTTGGAAATATAATTTGCGAAAGAATTATGTAAATAAAAGAATACCGAAAGCAATTAATAAATTATATGAACTTAAATGGGTAGTTCCGATTATGCATTTTATCCAGGATAATTACGTTTTAGAGCAGGCTATTGGTGGGAAATATGCTATACTTGTTTTGAAGTAGATGTGGAAAAACGTCTGTTATTAAGGATGGAATTTTGTTTTGACTTTGCTGTTAAATAGTTTAAAAACAAGGGAACCCATAATGGATGAAGATATTCGTAATGGATTTGTTACCTAAGTTTGCTTAAAAAGAATAAAAGGAAAAATTGTTATCCATGTAGTAATTTTAAATTATCATATAATGAAATTATTATGTTTTTGCTAAAATTTTTTTTATGAATGAAAAACAAATTTAAAATTTGGGGGAAAATAAATGTTTCGGTTAAATCTTTTAAAGAGGCATAGTGTTATTTTAATGCTATTTTATAGTATTACTTTGTGGTTTATTATCCCTCGAGCATGGCTTCCTTCCTGTCAGTTTAATAGATATCATCTTACCGGAAATACCTGGACAGAAAAAAAAGTTTTGTATGGGGGAGAATGTTTTGATAAATATGGATTTATTAAGTGTCGCTTTTTGCGTGTAAGTCGTTGGGGAGAAAAGCCTTATTTCTATACACATTATCCTCCACTGCCTTCTATTATTAACGGCCTTTTGAGAAAGGTGGGGTTTAACAATCTTTTTTGTTTTAGATTGTTTTCTGTTTTTTTATCATTTCTTATGTTGACGATGCTTTATTTTTTGATTAAATTTTTATTTAACGATGCTTCTCTTGCTTTAATTGGAACGATTTATGCCGGGCTGACTCCGTATTTTTTGTTTTTTGCGGATAATGTGGGGAAACATTTATATAATGAATTTTTTATGATAGGAACAATTTTATTTTTTATTTTGTTTGATAAGAAATCGGAAAAAAAGTATTTAATTTTAACTTGGGTATTTGCATTTTTATTGTCTTTAACTTCTTATGGTTATATCCCATTTATACTTGTATTTTTTTGGGGTTATTATTTTATATTAAGAAAAGATTGGCCGATTAAATATTTATTAATTTTTAGTTCTTCTATTTTTTGTGGGCTGTTTTTGCATTTTGCCCAAAATGTTTGGGCATTAGGGAGTATAAAGGAAGCTTTTCTTGATCATAAGATAGCTTTCTGTTATAGGACGACAGGAAAATTAATAGCTACTCCTTATACTGATACGTTCCCTGATCTTTGTTTGGATAAAAAGATAATAAAAGTTATTATTCCAACGATTATAAAGAGAATTGAATGGTTTTTTTCCATAAGTCCCATTGTTGCTGTTGGTTCTTTATCTCTATTGCCGGTTTTGTGTGTAAATAATAAAGAGAAATTAAAGTTTTATTATAAAATATTAGGGTTATTGTTTTTTTGTGGGATTTTATGGTGGGGAATATTTATACAACATACAGCAGTTCATGGTTTTACTGCAAAACGGATAGCATTATTTATGATTTTAGCTATAAGCATTTTGATAAAAGAAGGCGGGACCTACGTTTTTAAATATCAAAAAAGTTGGATTTATAAAATTATGTTGTCAATTGTTTTGTTGGCAGTTATTATTTTTCCTATAGTTTTTAAATTTATAATAATATACTATAATTTATTTTTAGGGGTTGATTAAAATTTCAACAATAAAAATTTAATAATAACTGGTCATGTTTTCCAGACTGTGTCATAATTAATGTAATTGTTCAATGAACTTGTAGTGAGTGGAATTGAAATATTGGGTTGCTGAATAATTTTGTCGATGATCTTCATTATTCAGAGGTGGACAGGTAAATGAGGTAACTACAATTACTGCAAAAAATGGGTTTAGAATACTACAGTCTGTTTTCCGGAATGGCCCTTCTTATTCTCCGCCTAAGGCGGATGAGGCGGAGCGGGCAGGCAATAAAGGTAAACTATTTTTCATAATTATGGAAAAAAACAAAAAAGAGGGAGCGTAAAATAAATGGTTAGTGTTATAATTCCTGTATACAACGAGAAAAATCATATTGACGATGTGGTCGAAAAGATTATTTTTATTCTCCGAAATAATTTTACTGAATATGAAATAATTATTGTTGACGATGGTTCTGTGGATGGTGGTGTAGTAAATTTAAGAAACGATAACAGGATTAAGTTAATTACACATAAGTATAAACGGGGATATGGTGCTGCTATAAAGACTGGAATTGAGAATGCACGATGGGAATTTATTGTTATTATTGATGGGGATGGGACATATCCAGCTGAAGATATTCCTAAGTTGGTGGAAAGTTTAAAAGACAATGATATGGTTGTGGGTGCAAGAACTGGGCAAGTGGTGAAAATTCCTTTATTCAGAAGACCGGTTAAATGGGTATTAAAAAAATTAGCTAATTATTTGGTTGAATTTAAAATTCCTGATCTAAATTCCGGGTTTAGGGTTTTTAAAAAAAGTATTGCGATGAAATCTTTCTATATATTACCCAATGGGTTTTCTTTTACGACAACAATTACCCTGATAATGCACAGTGAAAGGTATAATGTAAAATATATACCTATTAACTATTTTCAACGAAAGGGAAAATCGAAAATAAGTCCGATAAGGGATACTTTAACCTTTTTTCAATTAATTATAAGAACCATTTTATATTTTAATCCATTAAAAATTTTTTTGCCGATAAGTTTGATTTTATTTTTAGCAAGTTTGTTATGTTTGTTTTACCGTTTATTTATTGCTCGTGCTTTATTTACGACCGCTGTTAGTTTGTTTATAGCAGCTATTCAAATATTAGCGATTGGGATGTTGGCGGATATGATTAATAAAAAAGTACGATAAATTATTTGGGATATGTTTTATGGATATTTAAAATGATAAAAATAATGAAAAATAAATTTTGTTCAAAAAAGGAATTAGCAGAATGGAATGATAGAATGGTTAAAAAATATCATTCCGAAGGAACTTTGTTTGAAAGTAAGAATCCCCTTTTACGATATGTAGAAAAAAATCGGGTAAAAATGATTATTCGATTGAGCCGAATTACAATTAGCGATAAAATAATTGATATTGGCTGTGGAGAAGGATATCTGCTTTCTTTATTACCCAAAATAAGGCAGGTAATAGGTTTGGATATTTCAAAAACCGCCTTGGTAAAAGCGAAGGAATTACTAAAAGAAAATTTGTATGTACGATTAATATATGGGGATGCTCAAGATTTACCTCTTGCGGATAATTCCTTTAACAAGGTCGTTTGTTCTGAAGTGTTTGAGCATGTCCCGGATCCTGAGTTAGTAATAAAAGAAATTTATAGGATTTTAAAGAAGAATGGAGTGGTAGTGATAAGTGTTCCTGATGAAAAACGAATTCAGTTTATAATGCGGGTATTAAAATTTTTAAGACTTCAGAAATTAATACATTCAGCCAGAAAAAACGAAGATTATGAATGGCATTTGCATAAATCAAGTTTAAAGTTTGTACGAGATATCTGCAAAGATTTTTTTACGATAGTAGAAGTAAAAAGAATGCCTTATATATTGGGATATAGATTTGTAATTAAGTTGTGTCCTATAAAAGAATAAGGAAGAAACTAAATTAAATTTGGGGTTGCTTAGTTTTTCCGCAGCTTTTCAAATGAATGATTGTGTTTTTAATAAGTTTTACAAAAAAAATAATAGAAAGGAAAATAAAAAGATGGGTAGATTTCAGACATTTCAGGAGTTTTTAACAACACAAAGTATCAGAGTGCCTTTAGCAGGTTATATGGTTAACCTGGTTTTATCAGCAATATTATCCTTTATTTTAAGTTATGTTTATGTTAAATATGGTACTTCTTTATCTAATCGGAGAATGTTTGCCAAAAATTTTATGCTGATTACCATGGTCACAATGTTAGTGATTACCATTGTAAAATCATCATTGGCTTTATCTTTAGGCCTGGTGGGAGCTCTTTCCATTGTTAGATTTCGTGCAGCAATCAAAGAGCCGGAAGAACTATCTTATTTGTTTTTTGCTATTGCAATTGGGTTAGGTTTTGGTGCGGGACAATGTAAGATTACAATAACGGCATTTATTATTATTGTGGGAATGATTATATTAAAAATCCGTTTTTCTAAGTTTCAGGATAATCAAAACCTGTATTTAACCGTTACCAGCCATGTTCCCGGAAAAATCACATTAGAACAAATTGTTGAGATACTAAAAGAATGTTCACAAGTAGTCAATATGAAACGATTTGATGAGACTAAAAATTTAATTGAAGCATCGTTTCTATTAGAGTTTAGTAATTTTAAAGAACTAAATAAAGCCAAATCTAAATTGCAAAGGATAGATGATTCTATTAAAATTACTTTTTTGGATAATAAAGGTGTTTTGTAAATGGAAATTAAGCGTTTTAATAAAAAAAAAGTAAATGCTAATTTGACTTCTAAATCATGGAGCAGTATTGGTGGTTGGTACCTAATCAGTTCTATCCTCTTGATAGCAATTATAACTATATTTTTTTACAGGGCAGGATATATTAATTATGCTGTTTCTTATATGAAATATTTTTGCGGGGACAAGATAAAGGGGTTAATAGCAATATATAAAGCCAATCCTCAACAAATAAATATAGACATTAAATATAAAGATTTTCAGAAATTAGCCTATAAAAGAAAAATTGCTTTAGCTGATAAGATTTTGATTGCCGATGCACAAGATTATGTCCCTGCCGTAATTCGATATAAAAATAAATATGTGAAGGTTAAGATTCGTTTAAAAGGTGATTGG
>JAGLHV010000102.1 GCA_023143305.1 bacterium
TCCCTTGCGCAAACTACTTAAGACAACTAAAGTTACTGCTCTTCTGGATTCTCTAAAAGAAAAATTATTTTCTACTGATTCTCTTACCTGCTCAATAGCCGCCGTAAGCCCCCATGTCCCGACTCCCTTACCCAGTAAGTCTTTAATCATAACCTGTATTTGTCCCGGGGAAATGCTTTTACCAACAGTATTTTTCACAGTAGCCATAACCCTGGCTATTTCTCCAACCTGTAATTGGTTTTTAAGGCAAACTTCACATAGTTTAACACATTGATTAGCTTTGCAGTTTTCACCTATGCAATCAGTGATCATCCCGGTTATTTCTTCTACTTCCTGCCCATTGTAATTTTGCCCTTTAATAGCAATTTTCATCAATTTTAAAGCATACGGTTCCGAAACACCCTTGTTCACCAAATTCATTAAGCTAGCCTTTACTCTTTGGGTTTCTCCTTCTGACATCTTTTTTCTTTCGGTAATTATCTCCAGCTTCCGGATGGTTTTCTTCAGTTGTTCATTCGATGTTGCCTTTTTCTTTTCAGCATTTATCATTTTTTTTGCGGCAAAAAGATTACCCGCACTAAAAAATACTGTTATCATCGCTATAAGACACACTTTCCGTTTTAACTTCATTTTGTAATCACCTCCTTTATTAATAGATTTTATTCATCATTTACAAACGAGTTATATCTAATATAGAATTTTTACCTCCATATCCATTGTCAATATATTCTTTTGCCTCCGGATCAGGAATCCACTTATTTCCATCAATAACAAAAACATACTGGTACCTCCCCTGCGGTAAATTCAATTTAATCTTCCAGCTGCCATTTTGACGAACGAGTTTATAAGCATTAATATCCCAATCATTAAAATCACCGACTAAATAAACTGTTTGAGCTTCAGGCATTTTTAAGGTAAAATTTATATTATTTTCTAGTGTTCCCCTTGATATAAAAACCATGTAATTAATCAGCAAAAAGGCAATAACTGCTACTGCAGAAGCCCATTTCCACTGAAGGGTAAAAATAAAAGACTTTTTTTGGGATTGTAAAATAGAACTATCCTCAGGAAGTTTATTCAGGACTTTATCAGTAAAATCATCCGGGATAATTATTTTTGTCTTTTTTAGAAAAAGCCCTATTTTTTCCAAACTATTGAATCTTTCCCGGCAAAGATGACATTTATTTTTTCTCTTTCTTCCTTATCAATTAATGTTTCCTCTATTGTTGCACTTTTATCCGGTATCTGTCTAATAATTTCATCATCCCTGTTTAAGATCAATTTATCTATAGAAATAAACTTTAAAATACTTCTCCTTTTCAACTTGTTTTTACATATATTTAAGCCGATTGTATATAACCAGGTATGAAAATTAAACCTTATTTTAAATTCTTTTAATTTTCTATATGCCTGCAAAAAAACTTCCTGGGATACATCCTCCGCATCGCTATAATTACCCATCATATAGTACGCAAGTTTAAATATAGAATTTTTATATTTGTCTATAAGCTGCCTAAATGATTCTTTTTCTCCCCTAAGAGTTTTTTTAATTAAAATTAAATCTTCGGCAACAGATGAATTTTCCTTCATTTTACTACATCCCTATCTAAAATTTATTAATATTATTCCCGGACAAATCATTGGTTCTATAGGTGACAATCCCAATTTCAATGTGTCTTTCAGTTTTATTTTTTTCTTTCAAAATAATCAATATCTATGACTATAGCTGCAGCTAAAATAAGCGGCTTTAAAGAAGCATCTTTAACCTTACTTATATCTACTAAAAAATTATCCGCATCAGAAATAATTTCAGTAACCGCACCGGACCATTTTTTAAGAATTACCGCTACTTCCTGATTTAAATTATTATATACCTTAAAAGTCCATGGATGCAGGAGCGGACCAATAATAGTAGCTACTTTTTGATTATAACTATTGTATATTTCATATCTTTTTTTAAAAAAATTAAATTTTCCCTGTATTATTCCGATATTACCCTTTTTAGGATCTGTTACTTCTACTCTGGAAAAAAGCCACTTGAATTTACGCACAACAGCAAGAAAAGGAATTCCCTGTTCTAAAAAAGTGATTTCATAAGGACGATGTGTATTAGTAAAATGTCGCACCATCTTTTCACCCGCATCTCCCTTTTTTTCAAAAACTCTTCCTGTTGCACTTGTTCCTACCCCGCTCATAAGATAGCGATTAGCCGTTTCCCATCCGGATATTATTTCTAAAGTTTCTTTCTGTTGTTGAATAATGATCTTAGGACTGGCAAGAATATTTCCGCTTATAGTTGGGTGATTTTCTTTTTTAGTAATTTCCGGAGAAGTTTTTAAGGATTTATCAGGAATAAAATCGTAATAACAAGCCCAACAATATTCAGCTTTTACATCATTATCTTTTCCGCATTTTGGGCATAGGCGTTTATCCCCTTGATTTTTAGATAAATCACTCATTATTTAACTTTCCCCCTTTTTATTTTCTCTTTTTTCCCTTCAAAAATAGTAAGCATTTCTTCCGGCAATAAATGTCTTGAACTAAATATAATCACCCCATTTGCTTTGCTGCCGGCAACAGTATCCAGCATTTTACCAAACTCTTGCTCTGAAATATCATGGGTTTGAATAATAGGTAAAACATCTTTGCCGGTTAGTTGAAAAACATACTCAGTAATATCAGCAATCCATTTTTTGGGCCTGTTACACATTTTATGATACACCATTGGTGAAAAAATATCAACATATTCAGCCAGAGCAAAATAATCCTGTCCGATAATTTTTTTTATCGCATTATTGTGGTCACCGGTTTTCCAGGGCACAGTAAACATGGCTAAAATCATCTCCGGCTTATTTTGCTTAATTATTTCCCGGACAGACTCGACTAATGAAGTTATATTCCGGCATTTCCATTCAGTCCAATCTTTTTCGTGCTCTTTAAGTATCCATTCCGCCTTGCCCTTTGTTGTTTTTAGCATTTGGGGAATTTGTATTTTTGTTTCCTTCTGAAAAATCTTTAAACATTCATTACAAAAGCAGGTTTGTTCCAATTTTGGCTCCGGTACTTCCCAATGACAGGGATAACGAATAAAATCCAGCCAGATTCCATCGACTTCATAATCTGTTATTAACTGTTTAATCTTAGCCAGTTTTTCTTTTCTTAATTCTTCCTGGTTGGGGCACAATCCTGCATACCACTTAATTTTAGAAATTTTCTCGCCTTTGGCATTTATTGGCCTTGATTCAGGGTATTTTCCCCAATAACGTTCACCTACAAAAATACTAACCTCAACAAAAAAATACATATTATTTTTATGTAAAGCGTTAATTAATTCTTTGTTGCGATAATCACCAAAAAGAGCATTTATACTCTTGCCCTTTAATTCCTGCACAATTTCGTTAACATTTTTTCCCTTAAAATATTTATCTTTCCAATTAAATCCATAAATAGCTTTGATTTTTTTGTTTCGTTCCGCGGCTGGACTAAAATCCGCTCCGGACAAACTGCAGATTAGAAATATGGCAGAGATTATTATCAATTGATAAGTCAAGGTCCTCTCTTCCTTTTCCATATAATCCACCTTAACAAATAATTTTTAAGGCATCCTGGTTTTGATTAAATCAATCCGTTGTTATAACCAGATAAACGAAAAAAACTGCCAATCCTAAAAAAAGAAACGGATTATAACCAGGGGGAGACGACTTTCCCCAATAGGCAGCAATAATTAACATTAATAAAATCATCAGTCCAGCTAATCTTCTAACTTTTGCTGTTTTCTTTCCAATATATTTTCTATGAAATATTCCGGTATAAATTAAAATAACTGCTATCATAAAACCCAAAAAATCGTTGCTAGAAAAAAAACCTATCCCATATAAATTTGTATAATAAATATCTATGCCTAAGAAAAAAACCGAACACAAAACAATAATTACCCAATAAACTATATTCACCTTTGTTCCTTGCTCCCCTTTTTTTGTTTTTCAAATCAAAAAATAATATAGTTTTAATTTTAACAAAATATTTTCTTAAAATTTACATTCCAAACCTGTTCTGGAAAAAATCTCAATCCGTTGTTATAATCAGATAAACTACAAAAAACCATAAGCCCAAAAAAAGTAAAGATTTAACCCAACTAAAAGGAATTGATACACCCCGAAGATCAGTCATCATAACAAATATCAATAAAATCATTATTCCCGATAATCTTCGAAGTTTAGCGGTTTTTTTTCCCAAAACTCCTTTATAAAATATACCGGTTATAATAAACATCACTGCACCTACATAACAAAAAATTACATATCTATTATCAAGCGGGATTTCTACATAAAAATTTAAAACTATTGCAAAGAGCATACAAGCAACCACTATTAAACTGAATGTTATATTCCCCATTGTTACTTGCCCCTTTTTTTGTTTTTCAAATCAAAAAATAATATAGTTTTAATTTTAACAAAATTCTTTTTTGAAAGCAATTAAATTTAGTATAACTCCCATACGGGCTGGAATGTATCCCACCCCCCCTTGACACAGCAACAAAACTATGTTAAAAAAGATAGAGCAGCAAATTTAAAAAATTATAACAGGGATAAAACAATGGCCAATAAAATTATTCTCTCATTAATCTTATTTTCTTTAATTAATTTTTCAGCTATCAAAACATACGCAGAAAATCTTACCTCTCAGGAAATTGTAAATAAAATGAACGAGGTAATTAATCCTCAAACCGCACAGGCAAAAGCAAAGGTGACCATCATTACTTCCTCCGGGAAGGAAAGGACTTTTATTTATAATTCTTTCACTAAAGGCCGGGGAGAAAAAAATCTAATCCGCTATTTAGAACCTAAACGGGCAAAAGGACAGGCAATGTTGATGCTCAATAATGCCGATGATATCTGGGCTTATTTCCCGCGGACTAAAAGAGTGCGAAAATTAGCTACCCATGCTAAAAAACAAAATTGGGAAGGCAGTGACTTTTCCTACGAAGACATGGGTTCTGGAGACGCTTTTATTGATGAATATAAAAATAAATTATTAGGTGAAGAAAAAAAAGAAAATTATAATTGCTACAAAATCGAACTGGAAAAGAAAAAAGACAGTAATGCCGGATATTCCCGCTTAATTATCTGGATAATTAAAGATAATTTTTTTCCTATCGCCATGAATTATTACGACAGGAAAGACCCCCAATTTCTTAAAAAGGTTTTAATCCAGTATGAAATAAAAGATATCGACGGCATTCCCACCGGGATGAAAATGACGATGTATAACAAAAAAGATTCTACCCAAACGAATATGGAACTACTGGAAGTAAAATATAATTTAGAGCTGGATGATTCTATTTTTTCTGAAAGGAATTTAAAGAAATGAAATCCGGTCACGATTCTTTTTGTATTTTAAAGATATTCATTTTTTTTCTGTATCTAATATTACTGCCTTTACATTTATACGCTTCTAAGCTGGACATCTACGGTTATTTCCAACCCCAGCTTACCGGCATTTCTTCCAATAATGATTTTTACCAGCTTTCTTCCAATAAGTTACGCATAGATTTTAAATGTGAATACTCAAA
>JAGLHV010000103.1 GCA_023143305.1 bacterium
AATACTATTAATATCCCTGTAATTGCTATGGGTGGTATAATGAACACCACGGATGCTTTAGAGTTTTTTATAGCAAAAGCCGCTGCTATTGCTGTTGGTGTGGGTAATTTTTTGAATCCACAAACGCCTTTAAAAATTGTTGAAGGGATCGGTGATTATTTAAAAAAGCAGAAAATTAAACGATTAAGAGATTTATCGTTGCTTAATTAGTGTTGACACTTAGAAAGGGAGGCCTTTTGGGAATAGAAAATCGTAAATATCCGCGAGTAAAACTAAACTTAAAAGTAGCGGTTTCAAATGCTTCTGATCGTAATTTTCGTCGGGATGCGCATGCTAAAATTGTTAATATTTCTCAAGGGGGAATTTGTTTTGAAAGCGGAGTTGATTTTAAAAGACAGGAAAAATGTTATCTGATGTTTACTCTCCATAGTCAACGTTCAGCTCAAAAAGTAATTGGTACAGTTTTATGGAAAAAAAGAAATCCGTATCTTTCTACCTATGGGGTTAAATTTTCAAATCTAAATTTTTTAGATAAAATGGTTATAAAAAGGGTTGTTCGCTTTTATTTAGGAAAAGAAAGTATTATAGACAAATCATTGTTTTTTTGGGAAATAATGTTTTTGATGCTATTGATGTATTTTTTAACTAAATTATGCGTAGTACTTCCTTTGATATTTACTTTGGTAATAATGACATTGGTGATGTGTACTTTTTATTTGTGGCTTTTAGTTGAATGGAAAAGATGATAAGTTTAAAAAAAGGGAACTAATTTATAAAATAAGGTGTAAAGATGATAAACAATAAAAACACATCGGATTATATTGTCGGTCAAGTTGCGGCAATGAGCATGTATATTTCCGTCCTGTTTGTTATTTTACAAGTTTTTGTGTGGATACCGATGGTAATAGTGGGCATTTTACTTGTTGAAGGGGGAATAATCTCACAATCTTTAGCCGGTTTTGCTACAATAGTTACATTAATTCTATTTGAAATATTATTAATTTTAGGGATTACTTTGCATATCAGAAAGACGTATTTCCCTTTGGGAGGGGTTGAATTGGATGAAGGGGTAGAACATAATCCATTCATTTTTAAAGAGATTTATCTGGAAACATTGCTTAACATTACTGCTATTGCCGGTATTCTCTGGATTATTTTCCTTGGTATGCAAGTTAGTTCGATTAAATATTTTCTGATTGTTGTACAAGGATTCGGTGTTATATTTTTTACCATATTTCTTGTCGTAAGATTATTACTTACGCGATTCTTTAGCCTTAGAACATTATTTTCAATAATTTTATCTATAGGTTCAATTTTTGTTGCAGTGAAATAATTTTTTATATAGTTCGAACAAAATTTTATTTAAAAGGTCAAAAGAAGGAATACAGTTGAAATTATTGATGCACTTAAAGATTCCGGATATTTGATCCGTATGGATAGAAAATGAAAGAAATGTGGACATATGATAAACATAAACGTTTGGATAAAAATGGAAATCGCTGGTATTTTGTCCGGCACGATTTTATTGATGAACAAATTGATTATGATGAACGCCCTTTTGAGATTTATTTCAGGAATGAGGAAAGGACTATTTTTGGTGTCTTAAAAGTTAAAAAGGCAAAAGATAATTCGTATAAAGATTATAAAACAATGATTAATGTCATAATGAATAAAAACGAATTCAGGAATAAACTGCTTGATCCTGAAACTGAATCGTTATGGAATAAAAACTGGAAATAATAAGATTCAGATACTATTTCCCCACATTATTTACGAAAAAACCATTTTTTATGTTCCTTTCTAATCATTCTAAAAAATTATCTATTTCAAAAAAAATATGTCTTCCTTGTTCGACTTTTGCCTAAAACCAAAACAAAGTGTCAATATAAAATTTATTTGCCTTTAAAAAACATAGAATATTTATTATAATTAAGATTATAGTTTGAAATGATACAGGAAAAGGAGGAACTAAATGATAACATTTACCTCTAGTAGATTTTATAAAGAACGATTTTACTGGATTAGTCTGGTTATTGTTTTTATGTTTTTACTTTTCTTTGTGTTGCTTAATAATGCCGGCAATAAAAACAAAGTAATTGAAATTAAACATCGGGAAAAAGAATTAGTTGAAGAAATTGAGGACATGGGAGATTTATTAATACAGAAAGAGAAGTTATTAAATTGTCAGCCACAGTTATGTAAATGGGAAACAGAACGGTTAAAGAAAAAAGGATTAAAAGATCCGCACAAAGATATAATTGCTGATTTGATAAAACATAGGGAATTGATACCTTATAAAGGCATTTCAGGAGGTACAATGAAATTTTATCCTGAAACCGATATACATGTTTTAACCTCCAGATGGGTTTATGCCTCGATTGATGATGGACATATTAGCGGACAAATGTTATTGAAATACAAAGTTTCCAGGCGGGGTAAAATTTCCTGGAAAGTTATGGATTCCTATTTAGGAAGATAATTAAGAGAATTTTTTTTCTGGGGATTATTATATATTGCTCTGGGTCTTATTTTTTTTACTATAATAATTTATTCTTTTTGCTCTAAGTGTGATTGTAAATTAGATTCTTGTTCACATTTTTTCCCGGGTAAAATAACAAAATTTATTCCTGCCCGAAAACCGGATAATTATTCTTATAAAGATATTTCGGCATTAATAATATCTTTAACTGTTTTGCTTGTATTTCCTCAGTTTTGGTTATGGAAAAATAAATTTTTTTTGATTGTTTTTTGGTCAGTATTTATTATAGCAATTCTTGAAGTCAGGTTGTTTGTTTGTAAAAATTGTAAAAACGCAAAATGTCCTTTCTTTCCTTCCAAATAAATTTAATTTGTTCTATTTATAAAAAACCAAAAACAGAAATACATATTCTGAAATTCCTTTTTGCATTTTATTATTTAGTGTGGTATAATTACTCAATTAAAAAATATTTTGAACAAAGAGGAGTTTTTTTTGGTTAATTATAAAGATAAAAAAATATCCATATTAGGTATAGGAAAGAGTGGAATAGCATGTGCTAATTTGTTAGATAGTTTAGGGGCCAAAGTATTAATTAGCGATGTAAAGGATAAAAACACGTTAAAGAATAATATAAATAAAATTTCTCCCGGGATAAAGATAGAAACAGGGGGACATAGTAAAAATATTTTAAATGCAGATTTGATTATTCCCAGTCCGGGGATAGATACAAATTTTTCTCTCATAGAGGAAGCCGGTAAAAAAAATATTCCTCTTTTAAGTGAGATAGAAATAGCTTTTTCTTTAGTAAATCCAAAGTTGATAATTGCCATTACCGGAACCAATGGCAAAAGCACTGTGACAACGTTAATAGGTGAAATATTTAAAAAAGCGGGAAAGGATGTTTTAGTCGGAGGTAATATAGGAACTCCATTTTCCGATTTAGTAAATAAGGTAAACAAAAATACAGTTTTAGTTTTAGAGATAAGCAGTTTTCAATTAGAAAGGATAAAAACTTTTAAACCGGATATCGGTATTATTTTAAATATAACCCCTGACCATTTAGAGCGTCATAAAAACATGGATGTGTATGCCGGCATTAAAGCGGATTTATTTAAAAACCAAACTGCGCGTGATTTTTGTATCTTAAATGCCGATGACCGCTATTGTGCAGAAATTGCCAAAAGAATAAAATCACAAATTATTTTCTTTAGTCGCCAAAAGCAATTAAAAAAAGGAGTCTTTATAAAAGAAGAAAAGATTTTTCTTGGATTGAACAGTATTTTTTATGATTACTTACCCTTATGCGTTTCCAATATTAAACTCCCGGGGCCGCATAATTTGGAGAATGTGTTGGCTGTTTCCGCGTCAGCCATAGTGGCAGGGATAAATCCGGAAATAATAGCAGAAGTATTGGAAAATTTTTATGGACTGGAACATCGTTTAGAATTTGTAAGAGAAATAAACGCGATAAAATTTATAAATGATTCTAAATCGACAAATGTTTTTTCAACTTTAGTAGCGATAAAAAGCTTTTCTTCCGGAATGGTTTTGATTATGGGAGGAAAAGATAAAGGAAACGGTTATTTTCCATTAAAAAAATTAATAAAAGAAAAAATAAAATTATTAATTGTTTTAGGCGAGGCAAGTGATTTAATAATGGAACAATTATCCGGAACCACTAAAATAATAAAAGTTCCCGGAGTTAGACAGGCAGTAGAAGTAGCTTATAAAAATTCTAGTAGAGAGAGTATAGTTCTTTTTTCCCCAGGTTGTTCTAGTTATGACCAATTTAAAAATTTTAGGGAAAGAGGACAATTTTTTAAATCTGAGGTTGGAAAAATAAAAATATGAGAAAATATTGGCATGCTCCCAATAAAGTATTATTTCTTATTACTTGCGGTTTGGTAGTTTTTGGCGTAATAATGATTTATAATGCCAGTGCTATAATGGCGGAAAGAAGGTTTGGGGATAGCACTCTCTTTCTTAAAAAGCAGTTTCTTTGGGCTACTATGGGATTATTTATAATGATTGCGGTAAGTAAAATAGATTATAATCTCTGGCAGAGGTTGTCCCCATCGATACTGATTACTGCTTTTTTTCTTTTAGTAGGTGTATTAATTTTTGGTAAACAGATAAGTGGAGCCCGTCGTTGGTTGAGGGTAGGGTTTCTAAATTTTCAACCTTCGGAATTGGCTAAAATAGCAATGATAATTTATCTTGCCCGTTCTTTAGACAAAAAAAGAGGGAAAATAAAAGACTTTAAGGTTGGGGTGTTGCCTCAATTGATTGTTTTAGGTGTTTTTTGTGTTTTAATTTTATTGGAACCTGATTTTGGTGGAGCAATTATTTTAGCCGGGGTAGGATTTATTATGTTTTTTATGGGGGGGATAAAGTTGCTTCATTTTTCTTATCTTGGTTTGGGAATGATACCTTTTTTGTTTATTTTTATTATTAAGGCTGCTTATCGGAAAAGAAGGATTTTAAGTTTTCTTAATCCCTGGGCAGATCCTCAGAGCAAAGGGTATCAGATTATTCAATCACTTTTAGCCTTTGGTGCAGGGGGATTATTTGGCCGGGGGTTGGGAAATTCACAGCAGAAATTATTTCATTTGCCTGAGCCTCATACGGATTTTATTTTTCCCATTATCGGAGAGGAATGGGGATTATTGGGAACATTAATAATAATATTTGTTTTTATTGTTTTTGCCTGGCAAGGGAGGAAAATTTCCCTGAAAGCACCAAATCTTTTTGGTTGTTTACTGGCAGCGGGGATTACTTTTTTAATTACTTTTCAGGCGATACTTAATATTGCAGTAGTAACTGCTTGTTTGCCGACCAAAGGATTACCCTTACCTTTTTTGTCTTTTGGTGGTTCTTCTTTAATATTTAATTTAATCGGAGTAGGTATTTTATTAAATATTTCCCGACAGACAAAGTATTAAAAATTAGTAGATTTGTTTCAATCAGATTAATATTTA
>JAGLHV010000104.1 GCA_023143305.1 bacterium
CCTGCTACTACCAAAAAAGGGATTGCGACACAGTCTGGAAAGCAGAAATCTATTGATATTTTAAACACATTACAGATTCCGCATGACAGAATGCGTTATTTTGCAGAACTCTATTCATTTTTTTAAATCTTCCGAACGGTCAAAATTAATTTTATATTTTTTTAAAATTCTTTGATTGTTCTTATCAACTTCATTTTTATCTAAAACTATTTTATATCCGCGTTCATCTACTATTGTATGATATTTTCCTTTATGTTTTTCAATCGCGGTCACCAAATCACTTATGATGCTTACCTTTTGGCCATTAACATAAGAAATTACATTATATTTCCAATCATGATAGCCTGTATTAATTTCATCGGCTAAAACCTGCACCAGTATGACTATTTCTTTTCGCTCGGATAATATTTCTCCGGAATAATAATAGTTGATTAAATTCTTAAGGGCATCATTATTCCAATCTCCACCCCATTCATTTAAAAAATCCAGAGTTAAAGGTTCAAACACCAATCCGCCTAAAATATAATAAGTCGGAGCAATATCATACTGTTGATGCGGAACTAACCGCCAAAAATTTACCGGGGTGGTCAATTTTATTTTTACATTAATAATTTTACTCTCTCTTAGAATATTAAAATTAACAGTATCTTTGATATATTTATTTTGAATTACATATATAAAAGATGTTCTTTCATTTTCTCGGAATTCTATTGTTCCGTCATTTTCGACATTTTTATTGTCTACAGCAAGGATTATATCTTCGGATTTTAATCTTCCCTCGGCAGAAGAGCCGGGATAAATTTTATTTATCAACAATCCTGTTTGTTTAGAGTTCATATTATATTTTTTTCTGAGGGCAGAATTTTCCATTTTTTGACAGGAAATACCAATATCAGGGATTCCATCGTACTTATTATCTTTTATGTCCTGTAAAAAATGATTAATAACCGGCACAGAAACCATATATCCAATATTTTCACCTGCACCTGCTTGAAAGGCTATTCCAACTATTTTATTATTTTTGACTACAGGTCCCCCGCTATTCCCGGGATTAATGGTAGCATCAATTTGACAGGTTAATAAATGGGCCTTACTATGAGTATATGCCTGATGTTCTATGCGAGAAACTACCCCTTCGGTAATACACAATTCATCACCACCTACCGGAAAACCATAAACAGCAACTTTATCTCTCACTTCTGCTAATTTCCCAATCTGCAACGGTTTAACCCCTGTAAAAAATGAATCGTCTTTAACCTTCAAAATAGCAAGGTCACATTCGTGAGCTACAATTTCTACTTCTGCTGTATATTTCTTTGATTGTCCGGCCCGTTTGACCTGGATAAAGGTTTGGTCCGCAATTACATGAGCATTAGTTAATATTCTGTTGCCATTAATTATGCACCCTGAACCCGTTCCTCTTCTTTGACCGCGCATTTGCCATGGTTCATAATAATTATATCGGTTGCAAACAGTATATATTTTTACGATAGCTTCTTTTATATTAGTTTTGGCCTGTACATTAACAGTAGCCAGGCAGCATAAAATCATTGACAATATTATTTTTACTGAAATTTTCATTTTTTTCCCCGTAAACTTAAATTTATTGAATTGATTTACCATGTTTTTTTATAGATACAAATCTTTTTCTATAGCGTAAAAGTTTTTAAAAACATCGCGTCTTCCAATTACTCCAACCATTTTACTTCCTTCAAAAACAGGAAAAGTATGTGCATTTTTGTATTTCATTAAGGTAAGAATTTCATCCAGGGTTGTGTCTTTTTTTATCTTAATAACTTCGGTGGACATAGCAAATTTTACCGTTGGATTAGAAATCGGTTCCATTCCGTTTTTTATAACCTCTCCTGACTTTATCATATCCATCACCAGAAAAAGATCAGTATTAGTAATTAACCCGATTATTTTACCTTTTTTTCCTATTACCGGTATCCCGTTTATTTTTTCTTTAATCATTATTTCAGCAATATCGGCTAAAGTTGTGCTTTCCGTCGTGGTAATAACTTTTTTAGTCATAATATCTTCTGCTTTAATTGCTTTTAATTTCTTGGTTAAATCTTTTAATCTGAATTTTGTGCTTTTTATCATTTTAAAAACCTCCTTTAGAAAAAAATTATTCTGTTTTAAGATATTTTTATTCTACTGAGAACAAATATCTTCTTTATTTAAAATATTTTTTACTTCGTTCAAAAATAAATCTACAGAATACGGTTTAACAAAAAAGATGTCTACTCCCATTATTTCAAATATTTTTTTCATTGCAGCTTTACTGCTTTGCATAGCAATAGGTATTTTTGAAAGCCGTTTCCTCTTTTTTACTTCTTTAAAAAATTGAAAACCGTTCATTCCTCCTTGAAAAATAATAGCAGATATAATTAAATCTACCCATTTGGTTTCTAAAACATCCAAAGCTTCTTTACCCGTGTGGGCACAATCTATTAAATAACCCATAGCTTGTAATCTTGTTTTTAGTATTTCCGTTTGAGTAATATTTCCGTCAACAATTAATATCCTTTTTTGTATCATTTTCGAATTCCCTTTCCCCTTAATATTTTTTTCAAGAGAAATACTATATTTTTTTCCAAAAAAGAAATGATATAATTTTCCATGGATTTTAACGGGAACAGCAAATTCTTTGGATTTGGATCCGGCTATAGAAATAGTAATTTGTTCTTTAGTTATAAATAAAGAAAACCAATTTCTCCTATAACAAAATTTAAGCCTGAGACTTTGCCAATGAGGAGGAAGATTAGGAGTAATATTAATTATCTGCTCCCCCATATATACTCCGGCGAATCCTCTTACCACCATATCAATGGAACCACCCATTATGCCGGTATGAATACCCTCAACAGTTGTTCCTCCCTGAACATCATAAATATCTGATTTGAGAACACTGGAAAACCACTGCCATCCTTCTTTTGACTTTCCTAATAAATAAGAAATGTAACAGTGAACAACTTTACTCAAACTTGAGCCATGTGAAGTTCTTTTTATATAATATTCATAATTTCTTTTCAAAACGTACCGATCAAACCTATATCCTAACCGATGAAACAAATCTTTTATTTCAAATAAAGGAAATAAGTAAAAGAGCATCAAAACATCTGCTTGCTTGGCTGCTTTATAATCGTTCGGTGATTTTCCTTCCGCTTTTAAAATTCTATCCATACGTTCGATTTTATCATATTTTCTTCTGTAAGCATCCCAATTTAATTCTTTTAATTTAAAATATCCGTCAAACTGGCCAATAATGCCTTCATTATTGATAGATATCTTCATCTTACGGGTAATATCTTTCCATCGCAGTAATTCAGTTTGATCAAGTTTTAATTTCTTAATTATCTTGGTTCGATGCTGTGGAGGTAAAATAGCAATAACTTCTTTTGCTTTAAGTAATGTCCACACAATTAACAAATTAGTATAAGCATTATCTTTAAATCCGGGCTTTTGTGAATTAGAAACTTTTTCGTGAAATTCATCGGGGCCCATAAGGTCATGGGTATGATATCTACTATCTTCAACGTCATATTGGGCAAGACTGGCTCCGAATTGAGCAATTGACAGTATTATTTCAGCCCCGTAATTTACAAGAAAATCCAGGTCGTTAGATTTTTTCCAATATTGCCATACATTATAAGCAATAGCAAAGGAAACATGCCTTTGCACATAAGTATGATCGGGCCCCCATTTACCTGACATTGGATTCAAATGAATAAACTGAGTTTTTTCCTTGCCGTCAGAACCGCTCTGCCAGGGAAACATTGCTCCCTTATATCCGCTTTTTTTCGCAGATTTTCTGGCAGGTATAAGACGCTGGTATCTATATAAAAGCAATGCTTTTGATATTTCCGGACTATGGAAATCAAAAAAAGACATAACAAAAAGTTCATCCCAAAAAATATGCCCGCGATAAGCTTCTCCATGTAATCCTCTGGCTGGAAGTCCGGCATCAATCTTAGTATTATGAATAGAGGCTGTTTGCAATAAATGGAAAATATGCAGTCTTAGTACTTTTTGGGAAAAAGCATCACCGTTAATTTGAATATCAAATTTTTTCCATAAATCTTTCCACGCAGATTGATGAGTTTTAAAAAGCACATCAAATCCGGGATGTTTTTTTACTGAATTAATAGCGGAAGAAAGCGGATTACTAATATCTTTATCTTTAGAGGTATAAATAGTAACGATTTTTTCAATCTCACAGCGTTGTTGTTGACGCACAAATACTTTAAATTCCTGCTCAATTTTTTCTTTCTTTTTAGTCGAAACTTTATTTACTGATTTAATTTTTTTGCCGTTAATAGATATCAGCACTTTTGCTGCCTGGCAAATTTTAATATTGGATTGGGTCGTTTTCATTGCCAGATAAACCCCGTTATTATCAAAGCTTCCCAGGGAAGAAGGCATCAGATGTTTAGAGTTTAATTGTCTATATCTGGGGACACCGGTATTTTGTACTGTTCCATCAAGTGCTGATTTTATTGTTATGAAACCTTCATAATTTTCAGGAATAACGGTATATTTAATTGCAACACAATGCGGATATACTAAATGGACAATCCTTTCTGTTTCAATAGTGGTTATTTGTCCATTATCATTCTGAAGCCGGACCTTTCTTATAAGAACTCCCCGGCGAAAATCAAGTTCTTGATGATAAAAAAGAATTTTACTGGTGGAAAGAGAAACCCAATCTCCTTTTTCAGTTCTAAAAGTTAAAAACAACCAATTAGGACAATTAACAAAATCTTCGTTTAATGTTTTTCTCCCGGCAATAATTGTAGGCAATTCGTTATAAACTCCGGCAATGTAAGTACCCGGATAATGTACCCTGGAAGCAGGAGATTCATAAATAGCTCCCCTGGTTCCTAAATAACCATTCCCCAGAGTACAAAGCGATTCTCTTAGTCCCTCCTGCACCGGTTGAAATTGGTTATAAGATAATTTCCAATTAGAAGTTTTATTAATATCCTCATTCGCTTTTTCAGGCATGAGCAACAACCTTCTCAAACAATTTTTTTACTTCTTCTGTTGAAGATAGTCTAAAATCCGCAGCCGATTCTTTAGATTCGTTAGAAACTAAAATTCCAAACCCTCTTGTACGGAGCGTTCTAAAGGCATATTCATCGGTAACATCATCTCCGATGTAGACCACACAGACATCTTGCCAGGAAACTTTTAAAGCGTCTATAATCCATCGTACTGCCTTGCCTTTATCCCAATCAATATCAGGTAAAATTTCAAAAACTTTTTTCCCGCTCATTAAACAAATTTTATTTTGGTCTTTAATAATCTCATCGATAATTTCTTTAATCCGAGGCAAATATTGTTGCTCAACAAGACGATAGTGAACAGCTACACTAAATTTTTTTTCTTCAATTAATATCCCCTGTATATCACTCAATTTTTCAGAAAGCTGTTTGAT
>JAGLHV010000105.1 GCA_023143305.1 bacterium
AAAAAAATTCCGGAAGAAAATATCCGTTTCCAAAATTTACCGGGAGTCTTGCAGAAAAAAAAACCTTTTTATTGGATAATAGATAGAGAGAAAGTAGAACAGGAAGTAAAATGTATTTTATCTTCCGGTGATATAAAAAAAGAAGATTTGGGAAGAATGCCGGCAATAGCTGTATGGAATGCAGCCGGGGTTAAAGGATTAGCCCGGCAGATAAGAACAATGTTTAAATCTGAGGGAGTAGATGTTGTTCGCTGGGGGAATTATATTAGTCAGGAAGAATATACTGTGGTTATAGATCAATGTGGAAATTTTTCTTTAGCCGGGAAGATAGCTAAAATCATAAACTGTGATAAAATAATATCCCAAAAAGAGAAATTTCCTTTACAAGATATTTCAATAATTGTTGGGAAAGATTTTAATCGGTTAATGAAAGACAAAAAGAATTAAAAAAGGGGGTAGTTGTAAATAATTAATATTATATATCATAATAAAACGGCGGAATAAAGGAGAGAAAAATTGGATTCTAAAAAATTGGCAAATGATTGTGCAAAAAGCGCTAAAAAAAAGAAAGCATTGAAAGTGTTAGTGTTGGATGTTAGAAAATTGACTCCTTATTTTGATTATCTGGTTATTTGCAGTGGTCGTTCAACAACACAGGTAAGGGCAATAAGTGAAGAAATCGAAATGTCTCTTAAAAAAGAAAAAAAATTTAATTTACACCGGGAAGGAGAAAAATTTGCTCACTGGATATTAATGGATTATGGTGGAGTAGTGGTACATATTTTTCATGAAGAGGAAAGAAAGTTTTATAATCTGGAAAAAATTTGGGGAGAAGGAGAAAAAGTAAAAATTATAAAAACCAAAAGAGAAACTACAACAAATACGAAGAGGAAAGTCCATGTTAAAAAAAGAGATAGAAGTAATAATTAATAAAGCCGTAAAACAATGGATAGAAGAAGGGCAGTTAAAGATAAAACAAATTCCTTCTTTTCTTATTGAAGCTCCTCCTCCTAATATTTCCGGGGATTTTTCCTGTAATGTGGCGATGATAATGGCAAAAGAAGTAAAAACATCGCCTTATAAAGTAGCTCAGAAAATTACAGCACTTATTGATACAGTAAATATTTGTAGCAAAGTAGAAATAGCCGGGGCAGGATTTATTAATTTTTTTGTGTCTTCCGGGCGGCTTTATAAAGAATTGGAAATAATTTGTAAACAAGGAAAAGTGTATGGAAAGGAAAATATAGGAAAAAAGGAATTAGTCCAGATAGAATTTGTTTCAGCTAACCCTACGGGGCCGTTGCATATTGGACATGGGCGAGGGGCAGCGATAGGGGATGCACTGGCTAATATTTTGAGTTTTACAGGATATAAAGTAGAGAAAGAATATTATTTAAATGACAGGGGAAAACAAATTGAAGTATTGGGATGTTCTGTAATGTTACAATATGATAAAATTTCAGGGCAGCAACTTGACCGGAAGGAAGAAGAATATCTCCAGGAAAAGAAATCAGAAGATATGTATAAAGGGGAATACATTGAAGAAATAGCCCGCAAGATTTTTAAAGATAAAAAATATGATAAAATAAAAGGGCGAGAGGATGCTGGACATTGGTTTTTTGAAAAAGAGGCAATAAAGATAATTCAGGGGTGGATAGAGCAGGTACTTAAGGATTTAGGGGTAAAATTTAATACCTGGTTTCAGGAATCAAAACTCTATGAAAAAAAAGGAAGACAAACCCAGATAGATAAAGTAATAACCCTTTTAAAAAAGAAAGGATACCTTTATGATAAGGATGAAGCTGTATGGTTTGCTTCTTCTAAATTAGGCGATGAAAAAGATCGTGTGGTAATCAGGAAAAACAACGAACCAACTTATTTAGCTTCGGACATAGCATATCATTATAATAAATTTATACAAAGAAAATTTAAAAAAGTAATTAATATTTGGGGAGCGGACCATCATGGGTATGTTGCCCGGTTAAAGGGAGTAATTACAGCATTAGGGTGTAATCCCCAGGACCTTCAAGTTATTTTATACCAATTGGTGAGTTTATACCGGGGAGGAAAACAAATTGCTATGTCTACGCGTAAAGGGGAATTTGTTACCTTGAGTGAAGTTATAAATGAAGTAGGGGCGGATGTTTGCCGGTTTTTCTTTTTAATGAGAGGGGCTAATAGTTCGTTGGATTTTGATTTGGAAATAGCAAAAAAACAATCACCGGAAAATCCGGTATATTATATTCAATATGCACACGCCCGAATTTGCAGTATCTTTAAAGAAGCGAAAAAAAGGAAATATTCTTTCCGTAAAAATAATATTCACCTTGAATCATTAAAAGAGCCGGAAGAGATGGAATTGATAAAAAGATTAGCTTTTTATCCGGATATAATTGAGCTTTGTACCCGTAAACTGGAGCCGCACCATTTGGTAATTTATTTACAGGATTTAGCTAAAAAATTTCATAGTTATTATAATAAATTTCGTATTTTATCCAATGATACCGTTTTAAGCCAGGCAAGGCTGGAATTAGTAAAAGGAGTGAAAATTATTATTAATAATGGACTTAGTTTACTGGGAGTCGGGGTGCCGGAGAAGATGTAAAAAGGTAAGTTTCAGGAAAGGATAAAAAATGGGTTTTGATTTTCCGGCAGAACTGATTATTAAGGGTTATCAACAGGTAATAAATTTTTATGTTGATTTTAGAGTAATGCAGCACGTTGTTTTATTTATTATTTTAGCCTGGTGGTTCACTCATCCGAATACTCAAGGAAAACGTTTTCTTTGTGGATACTTGTCTTTAACTTTTTTAGGGTTAACCGGGGCAATGGCTCATACAGTGAACTTAATCGGAGTGGTTGATGGTGAAATAAGTTTGTATTTAAGGGTTTTTGAGTTTTTGTTATTTGTTTTATTTTTAATTTTGCTAATAGATGCGGTAAGAGGGAAAAGTCTATTGCATTTACCGGGCGGTACCCTTCGGTGGATAGGCTTGGTGCCCATAATGATTATTTTTTGGTATATTGACCGGAGTAAATGTCCGGGAGGATATCTTTTTAAATTTTTTGAACGAATAGCGTTTTTCCTTTGTATTGCGACGATGGTGGAGTCTTTGAAAAATAAAGGGAATTATCAATTGACTAAACAAATCTGGAAATGGTGGGTAATTATTCCTTTAAGTATAGGGATTTGGTATCCTGTATATTCAATGAAGGGATTGAAAACAATTATTTTTTCTCCTTACGGGCTTTTACCCGTACCAACCTTGCTGGTGGCTGTTTCTTTAATAACCCTGGCTAAAGAAATAAATAAGCTTACTTGTTGGATGATAACCCTGGCTGGTTTTTATTTTGGGTTGGTTGGCTGGCTGAAGTTAAAAATCGGATGGGATTTTGTTTTAGTGATTACTTGTATATATTCTTTTATTTTGTTATTGTCACCAAAATTAGGGTCTTTTGTAAATAATAATGATAAAATCAAGTAATCATTTAGGCTGAGATTTATTTATTAAAACTACTAATTCTCCTTTTAGAGATCTTTCTTTAATTTTTTCTATAACATCATCTATTTCTCCTCTAATTATTTCTTCGAATTTTTTGGTTAATTCCCGGGCAAGAACTGTTTGTACCTCTCCCATTACTTCCCGGACTATTTCCAGGGTCTTATTTATGCGATAACAGGATTCATAAAAAATCAAAGTTTTTTCACAAAGGAGTGCTTTATTTAATTGTTTTTTTATTTTACCTTTTTTTCTGGGTAAGAAACCTAAAAAAAGAAAACCGTCGATTGGTAGACCCGAAAGAGTAAGGCCGCAAATTATTGCCGAAGGGCCGGGAAGAGCAGTTACAATAATTTTTTCAGCAAGGGCTTGTTGAATAAGGACACTCCCCGGATCTGATATTCCCGGGGTCCCGCTATCGGAAACCAGTGCGACATTTTTTCCTTCTTTTAAGAATTTAATTAGGTAGATTCCTTTATTTAGGCGATTATGCTGATGGTAACTTGTTAAAGAAGTATGAATATTATAGTGACTTAATAATTTTCTGGTGTGTCTGGTATCTTCTGCCGCAATTAAATTTACTTCTTTTAAAATACGCAGGGCACGCAGGGTAATATCCTCTAAATTTCCGATAGGAGTGGCTACTATATAGAGAGTACCGTAAAGAGAAACAGATTTATTGGAAGAAATATTTTTCATAGGATTAAAATTGAATTCTTGTTTCTATAGAAGTATTTTCTGTTGGATTTCCGTATAAGTCAAAGGTTTGCTGATAAATTATTAATAAACAAATATGAGTATCGACGAAATAACCGATTTCTGTTTTTAAAATTGTGTTAGGCCCCTTTATTTTTTCCAAATCATTCCACTTTTCTACATCCCGTTTATCGTAAGAGAAAGACAGAGAACCTTTATTCATTAAAAGAGAAGGGTCTATTTTGAGTTCCCCATGAATATGAGGATAGTTAAGATTACCGGACGGAAGGTTAAAATCTTCATAAGTAATAAGTGTTTCCAATCCCTGGATTAAATTACAGCTTAATTCTAAATAAGGTCCTTCTTTTATAGGGCCGGAAGTTGGGGATACAGTAAAACATTTTGTAGAACGGTCTATATCATAGTAACTGTCAAAATAAGAAGCAATAAAATTATTTTCCAATCTTCTATATGCTCCCTGGAAATGGATGCCGATATTTTTTAGGGAACCGGTTATTCCGGAAGAATAACCAATGCCCTTATTTTTACTTCCGGCGATGATATATTGTTTTCCGATATTCATCTGGGCCCCTTCTGCATAAGTGGTAAAAGTAAAAAGATTGTTTTCAAAAATAGGAATGTCTAAATCTGCCCCAAAAATCGTGATTTTATCGTCTTTGGTATCTTTGTTTAAGTCTGGGTTTTGGTCGCTGGCAACAGAAAAGCCCAAACCGGCATTGGTTAATAAAGGGAGCCCGCTGCTATACATTGGCCGGAAGAAAACCCTTCCTCCTAAAATACCGTTGCTGTCGATATCACTGATTATTGTTTCAAATCCACCCCAGCCAAAATTTAAATCTAATTCTGCCCCGATTTGTTTGACCTCGGGATATTGTAACATATTAGAATAACGGTTGATAATTAGGCCGTGGCCTAAACTAATGTCTTTAAATCCTCCTAAATAAGCGAAAAGAATTTCTTTTTTACGGCCGTAACGGATATACCATAATTTATCAAGGATATCTTTTGTATCATCCCAGTCAACATCTCTTAATTTGTTGTTTTCGTCAAAATAAAAGACAATATTTAACCCGACACCAAACTTCCCAAAACATATTTCAGGTAAAAGACTAAATTTATAATAGACTTTTTGTTGATTAGTATCCGGGTCAATTAATGCAGTAGCCCCAAGGGTTCCGTACATGGTAAAATCCAAAGCTTTTTTTTGTG
>JAGLHV010000106.1 GCA_023143305.1 bacterium
AAACACATTTCACCTTCATTTTTTTTGTTTTGAATTTAGTGTTTTAGATTTTGAATTTGTTTAGATGGTATGACAATTGTATAAAGAGATAGTTGTAATTTTGTTTGACAGTTTCTATGTTTATTTTTTGATAATATCAATAAAGAAGGGAGGTTTTTTATGAAGGCAATGATTATGGCTGCGGGAATTGGAACGAGGTTGAGGCCTTTGACTTATAGTGTCCCTAAGCCGATGATGCCCTTGGCTAATAGGCCTGTTTTAGAATATACATTACAATTATTAAAAAAACATAATATTACCGAAGTAACCATTAATTTGTACACTGCACCTGAAATGATTACCGGTTATTTTGGGGATGGTTCTTCTTTGGGGATGAAAATTAATTATTCCGTAGAAAAGGAATTAATGGGTACTGCCGGGGGAGTAAAAAAAGTGGAGGATTTTTTTGGTGAAACATTTTTAGTGATGAGCGGGGATGGGCTTACCGATATTAATTTAACTGAAGTAATTGAATTTCATCGTCAAAAGAAAGCATTGGCTACGATGGTACTAAAAGCGGTTGATACCCGTTTTGAATACGGGGTTACTATGGTGGACAATGAAAATAGAATTGAAAAATTTGTAGAAAAGCCGAACTGGGGAGATGTTTTTTGTAATACCGTAAATACGGGGATTTATGTTTTCCAAAAAGAAATTTTTAATTTTATGCCCTCTAATAAATTTTATGATTTCGGACATGATTTATGGCCTTTGCTTTTGGAAAAAAGAGAAAAAATTTTTGGTTGCCTCAGGGAAGAATATTGGTGTGATATTGGAAATTTGGACGAATATAAAAAAGCCCAGCAAAATGTTTTAGAAGGTAAAGTAGAAATATGTATGCCCGGGGAAAAATATGCGGAAAATGTTTGGGTAGGAAAAGAAACTAAAATAGACAAAACAGCCCGAATAACAGGGCCATGTTTAATTGGTAAAAAATGTCAAATAGAGAAGGGTGTTTGTTTGGGACCGGGTACTAGTATCGGAGATTATTCGGTTATTAAAGAGGGGGCAATTTTAAACAATTGTATCCTATGGAATAACGTTTGTATTGATGAGAATGTAGAATTAAAGAATTGTATTTTGGGAGATTCCACGCATATTTCCGGAAATATTTCCGCTTTTAATGGAGTGGTGATTAATGTCGGGAAAAAAGAGGAAAAAAAATGAAGAATTTAATTTCTATTTGTTCTTTAACCAGACAGGAGATAGAAAAAATTATTGCTCTTACCGGCAAAATAAAATATGAGAAAAAGGTAAAAAAAGGCGATAAACCTTTGACCGGAAAAATTTTGGCTATGATTTTCGAAAAACCTTCTTTACGCACCAGGGTAACTTTTGAAGTAGGAATGATTCAATTGGGCGGTAATACTATTTATTTATCCAGTGAGGATGTACAATTAGGAAAAAGAGAGGCTGTTTCCGATGTGGCTAAGAATTTATCCCGTTGGGTAGATGTAATAATGATTAGGACTTACCACCAGGAAAAAATCGAAATAATGGCCAGGACAGCAAACATTCCCGTGATTAACGGCCTTTCCGATTTAGAACATCCCTGTCAGGTATTAGGGGATTTTTTTACTATTCTGGAGAAAAAAAAGAGTTTTAAAAATTTAAAGATTTGTTTTATCGGTGACGGGAATAATGTATGTTATTCTTTAATGTTTGCAGCAGCTAAATTGGGAGTCAATATTAGTCTGGCGATTCCGGATAGCTATAGGCCTGAAAAAAAATATATTAATATGGCCCAAAAAGATGCATTGGTTTCGGGTAGTAAAATAGAATTTTTTAAAGATCCTTATCAGGCAGTAAAAGATGCTGATGTTGTTTATACTGATGTGTGGACATCAATGGGTAAAGAAAAAGAAAGAAAAAAAAGGATAAAGGATTTTAAAAATTATCAGGTTAACCGGAAATTACTTGAAAAAGCACATAAAGATTTCATTGTGATGCATTGTTTACCGGCTCATCGGGGAGAAGAAATTACCGGGGAAGTGATAGATGGTTTGCATTCCGTGGTTTTTGATCAGGCAGAAAACAGGCTCCATGTACAGAAAGCTATTTTAACTTTACTGATGAAATCAAAAATCAGAAAAAGTAAATAAGTTGCGGTTGAGTTTTTTAAATATTTTAAGGCTGTTCTTCAGCTGTTATAGTTACAGTTATAGTTTGTTGTGTTTTTAAAGTAGTACTGCTGGGTGATTCAAACCTGAACCATAAATATCTATCTTCACTGGGCGGCACATTATATCCTTTAGCCGCTTCCCCCTCGTCATCTTTGGCAAAATCTCCCGTAGAACATACCCGCTGAGTAGTTCCAATGGCATCGGAAAAACTTCCTCCGATATCAAAATGGCTGGTTTGTGCTGTGGCCGTCTGGAAATTACCGCACATACGGAATTCTTCCGCCCCGGGAGCAGTGTCAGTAACGCAGGTCCAGCCGGGATGGGAAGCAAGGTGAAGGCAATAGCGTTCGTTGACATCTCCGTCATTGGTAACGGTAATTGAGCTAATGGAAACATTTGTACTGTTTTTAAGCACTGTTCCGAAATCGCAAGCAGAAGAATCAATGGAGATACTTATGTTAGTTCCGGCTCCGCTCCGTGAGGCCTGGTCGGTATTGGCATAGGCACCCATATTAACCATGTCTCCGTTATCTTCAGTTTCATTATCATAATATGTATACTCTACACTACCTGAATAAGGGGTTCCGGCATCAATACAGGGACTGGATTCAGCATCATTAATCCAACCTCCGCTTGTCCAGTGACCGGCAGTGGATTTTAAATGAAAATCACTGCCGGGAGTTACGAATTTCGGGTCTTCTGATATTGAATTTGCATCTGGAGATAGATAACAGGCTTGCCAATCAACCAGGGTGGTGTAAGTTTCTGACGGGTTTACCCAAGACCAGGTGTAAGCCAACCGGTTACCGGCGTCAACATAAAAAATATTATAATCGGAATCCGGTGCGTTATTATAAAAACCACCATCGCTCAAAAAAACTTGCTCTATTAGTGTTGAGCAATCATTAACACAGAAGATATTGTTCCGAACAGTAGCTCCTGAAAAGTCCGGCTGGAAGATGGCTGAGATAACATTATAAAATGTATTATTGTATGCCTGGGAATTTTGGCCTAATCGCCAGATTCCAGCGCTGTTGTGATTAAAATTCCCATTAGTGCTAACACGAATTAAATCGTGAAATATGCAGTTACGAATAGTAGTAAAAGAAGCAGCTGCTCCAACCCCATGCGATAGTGTTCCGGTAAAGTTTATTCCTTGAATTGTAACATAAGAAATGCTGATCAGTAAAGCTCCGTAAGAGTTTTGGCTGTCATAATTAGCAAATAAAACCGTACTGGTATCGTTTTTCCATGTGGGCCTTTCTCCGGTCTTAGAACGGATAGTTAATGTGTCTGATGAAGTAGTAGTCAGACCGGAAAGAGCTACTCCTTCTACGTAATCAGCACTGTTTTGAATTTGAATATAAAATTTACCTTTACCGGTTAAATCATTGGATTCATTGGTGCAAAGGTCGGAAAATGCCTGTCCTATCGTTTGCCAGCAGTTATCCAGTACATCAGGATTCCCATCAGGGACACCACTATTGTCAGGGGCAGTAGAATTGACATAATAAAAAGTGAAGGACTTAATTATTGCTGCACCTAATTGAACGGCATAAGTGCTAATATCATCACTTGCAGAGGAAATAGTAACGTCACCCGAAGAAGTGATTTCTATTCCCACGGTAGTATCTTCCACTGCGGAAGGGCTTACATCCAGGATTACATGGATGTAGTTTGTTGTTGCATATTCTGCAGTTACCGGTGTAGATGAAAAATCAAAACTGGCCTGATTACTGGCATTAAAACTTGTGCTTGTTGCCAGTTGACTTTCGGTTCCGTTGTAGATACCGTCTGTATCGGTAAATAATTTTATATTACTCAGGACAGCATCGGCATCACAGGTTCCGTATTCGGTAATGGTAATAGTGCTCAAATCACGCGCTTCGGTGGTGTTATCAGCGTAATATTTAAAGGTCCCGACAACCAGATTGGAGGTACCTTTGCATAACGAATGAACTCCGCTATGTTTAGCAATGGTTACCTGTGTTTGCCCCGTAGCGGTATAATCAATTACCAATTTAGGTCTGTAATTATTGTATCCTGTATCTACCGTATAAAATCCGCAGTTATTAAAAGGTTGTCCGCTTTCAGCATCATTTTTAACCAGTAAACCGTCATTATTAGCCGGTGTATTCCACCAGTCCTGGATTGTGCTGGTAGCCGTATAACTTGCTTCTGCTCCGTTAGTATCCTGGTAGGTGTAATTACCAAGTTCAGTGGGATTAAAGGTACCCCCGGCAGTAGTCCAGGCGGTTGCATTATCTCTATTATTCCAGCAGGCGTATCCTGAAGTCCAGTTTTCGGTGAGTTGATAACATCTAAGGGTTAAACCACTACTTCCTACGGTATTTTCATACATATAGAAAGTAGCCGAATTTATTGAAGAACCAGGGGGAATAATGGAAAGAAGGTCAAATTGGGCAATGTATCTATACACAGTACTATTAGTGTGTCCTATTGCGTATGAAGTTTGTGAGCGATTTATAGTAGTTGGGTCGTCACTATCTATTCCGTTATCTGCGGTTGGGTATATGGTCACAATATCTGTTTTGGCATATTCAATCCAGAAAGCAAGATGAAAAACAATAAAAAGTAATAATAAAACAATTTTTTTGTGTAATTTCATTTTTTAAAATCCTCTTTTTAAACTACTTATTCGGATACTAGAATTGTTCCGGTTATTGCTTTTCCGTTAACTTTTAATTGATAGACATAAATACCACTTCTTACTTTTATTCAGTCATTAAATTTTCTATTTCAGCAAAGAGAATTAGTTATTTCTCCGTGAAGCATATCTGCTACATAAGAGCCGGTTATTTAATGTATCATTAATAATATCGTTGGATATATCAAATTGGCCAAGACAATCATAAGCGTTCTGACCATTAGTAAATGCATAACTTTTCATATGCAGAAAAAAAATAAATATAAAAATGAAATAAAATAAAATAATTTTTTTCATTGTTTTAAACTTTATTAATTTTGTAAACTTTTAGTTAAACATTTTTATTATGATATTTATTATATAAAAAACCATATTCTGTTTCAATACTTTATTTTTTAAATATAAATATAATTATTGATTAAGGCTGTTCTTCAGCCGTTATAGTTACAGTTATAGTTTGTTGTGTTTTTAAAGTAGTACTGCTCGGTGATTCAAACCTGAACCATAAATATCTATCTTCACTGGGAGGCACATTATATCCTTTAGCCGCTACACCTTCGTCATCTTTAACAAAATCTCCTGTAGAACATACCCGC
>JAGLHV010000107.1 GCA_023143305.1 bacterium
TCCTCTTAATATATTTCTGCCTTCAGGTGTTATAATTATACCGTCTTTTACTATGAAGAAGTTATCCCCTGTCCCTTCAGCTATAAAACCATCCGGGTCAAGCAACAATGCCCAATTATTATTTCCTTTATATTGCGAAACTTCTATATTTGCCATCTGGTAATGAATCCTACTTCTATTTTTTATTTTTGGGTCAAGCAGATATGCCGGAATTGTCCTCTGAGAAGGAATAACGGCATTAATCCCTGTATTAAAAAGTTTTCCCATACCTATAACCGTCCATTTCAGTGGAAAATCAGCAATTACAACCGTTGGCTCTAATTTCCCGTTAAAAACATGAGCATAAATGCTTAAAGGCCCGCGGCTCACATTTATCATTAATCTATGTTCATCGTCATCATTAAATAACGGAGCATTTTTCTCAATTACTTCATAGCAAAGTTTTTCCATTTCCCCTATAGATATTTTTAAAGGAATTCGCAAAATCTTAATTCCTGTGTATAACCGTTTAAGATGTTCCCGTAATTTAAACTGTTTTTTATTAAAAGACCTGGTCATTTCAAAAACCATATCTCCGAACATCAATGCAGAATCATATATAGATATTCCTGCTTCTGCTTCAGGAACAAACTTTCCATTGAAATAAACCAAACGCTGATTTTTTTGACTTTTCATATTATTACCTCTCTTTTCTGGGATAAATATAATCAAAATGTGGTTTTAATTTATCGCGCACTACCTTTTCGGCTTTTGTAACTCTTTTTACCCCATCCCCCATTGCCCTTTCTATAATCCTAATATCTCTTACTAATTTTATAACCCCTCCTGATTCTAAAGATGCTGCCTGGTCAGAACCATACATGGTCCTATCCAGGGTTATATGTCTCTCAATGGAGGTAATTCCCATAGCTACTGCTGCAAGCGAAATTTGTAAACCTATTTCATGTCCTGAATAACCCACCCTGCAATTATATCGTTCCCTGAGTGTTTGAATAACCTGCAGATTTGCATCTTCATCTTTCATAGGATAGGTACTATTGCAATGCATTAATTCAAAAGAACATTTTTTCTTTTTGAAAATATCTACCGCCTTATCTATTTCCTCAAGGGAACTCATCCCTGTTGAAACAAAAGTATATTTCTTTTCATCAGCTACCAAATCAAGTAATTCCCAATGAGTTAACATTGCTGAAGCGATTTTGTTATATTTCAAATTATATTTTTCTAAAAACCGTTGACTATCTATATCCCAGGCTGAAGCAAACCATTCAACATTTTTTTCCTTACAATATCTATTTATTTCATTATACTCCTTTTCCCCAAACTCAAGCCCTTCTTTTTGTGCTCTTTGAGTCGTACCCCATGGACTTTCCCGATAAGAATCAAGATATTCTTTTGTATAAACTTTATCTATAGTCCTCTTTTGAAACTTAACTGCATCACACCCCGCAAATACAGCTAAATCTATTAATTTCTTCGCTATTTGTAAATCTCCGTTGTGATTAATCCCTATCTCCGAAATAATAAATACTGCCATTATTAACCTCCATGTTTTCTGTTTTTTCCCTAAAAAAAATTAACTGTAAATTCAGTCATTTCTTCAATAACTTTTTTGTGTGAAATATCTTCTGCATAAAATACTCACATATCTCTATATCCTTTAGCTTATCAATCTCAAAAGATTTCCAATAATCCATTATGTACATCTCAATTTTACCGCCGAAACGATTATTGAATTTCTCTAAAATCGAAGGTTTAAAAATATAAATAGACCCATTTTCCAAATATAAAGGCTGTCTATTTTGTCTATTTCCCCTATTTTGATAATTATAGCTTAGACTCGTTAATTTTTTATCCTGATTACTCCATATACAAAAATCTTCAAGGGCCGCTGCTGAAAAAAGAGAATCTGCTTTTTTAGATATAAAAAGTTTTATCGCCTTATCAATATCCTCACTTGTTCTCAACGGAGAAGTAGCCTGAAGAAAAACTATTATGTCAATTGTTTCCTTATTAAATTTCTTAATATAACTCATTGCATGTAATAAAGCTTGTTCTGATGAAGAAATATCCGTAGCCAGTTTCTTAGGACGCTTTATAATTTCTGCACTTGCTTTCCCGGAAACCTTTAGAATCTTTGCATCATCAGATGATACATAAATTTTTTTTATATATTTACTTGCCTTTGCCTGTTCTATTGACCAGACAATAAGTGGTTTTCCACAAAAATTCATAAGATTCTTTCCGGGAATTTCTTTCGAACCTCCCCGGGCAGGAATAATACATACAATATTTAAGATTTGTTTTTTTTTCATACTAACACTTCCTTTTATAACTATCGTCTATCGAAGTCTTAGATATTCTCTTACTTAAACGAAACTTAACAGTATTCATTATTTCCTTTAAACGAGAATGACTATCCACATAGTGAATTGCTTCCCGGCAACCAAACAAAGGATTGTCAGGATATAATGCATCAAAAACTGCTTTCAGTATTTCCATGTCTTCCGGATAGTCGGCGATAAAACGCAACTCAGGCCTTGTTATCTCCAATGGTGCTTTATATAAAAAAATTTTGTACTTCTCTAAATGATTATGTACATAAGCAAGAGGATTTTCTGCATTTTTTAGTGAATCCTTCCTTTTTTCAAAACTATCTATGAACAAATATTTTTTTGCAATTCGCACGTCTATCCCTAGAGGAAATGTTCTGGTTTGACCCACACCATTTGTTGTATAATCCGCCCCTGTTTCCAAATGAAAGCGTATGATATTATCAATTACTCCGGGATCCTGCATAGGGGCATCTCCACAAAACCTCAAATAATTCTCTGCAGGATATTTCTGTATTACGTCATACATACGTTTAGAAACATCTTCTTCATCCCCTTTTTCACAAATGATATTTTCCTGTATACAAAACTCCGAAATACTGTTATCTGTTTTTTTATTTGAGGTGGCAACAATGATATTATCTACCAGGCATGACGCTCGAATTCTATCAAAAATATGGCCTAAAATTGGACGATTACATAATTTCAAGAGAGCCTTATCGGGCAATCGGAACGAACCCATACGCACCTGAACAAGTGCTATAGTTTTGTGCATTTTTTCTCTCCTGTACCATAGGTGTCCACAATTGATTGGGCAATATCAAAAAAACGTTCCCTGCCACTTTTAAGACGGATAATTACCTCATCAATAATTCCAATACTTCTTTTCCAATTTTTTTTAATCATACTGCCTGATACAATTGATTGTAAATGAGTTAAATAGGTATACTCGGACAAATTAATTCTGCTTGGATCAAGACTCCGCATTCGCTGAGCATAATTAACAAATGCTTCAAAAAACGGCTTTTGCTGATATCGACGGTAAACATTTACATTACATTTTTTACACGGAAGGAACTTATCATAATCACCCTTCCAGACCGCTTCCCGTATACGCTGAGCTTCTTTGTTATTCCATATCTCATAAAGCGGTACCTCGGCACAATTACCGATGCAGGTTTCATCTCCTTCAGGATCTTGTAAGCAAAAATTACACCTTCCATCCCAGTAAATACCGATACAATACCAGGGGTTGATACAGGGTGCGGTTTTATTATCCGGGTCAAAATCAATATCTACCGTTCCCATAAGATTAAAACAATCACCTACGTTTGTCCTATCGGCAGAAATAACTTCAAAAAACTGTTTAAATAATTCAATTTCTCTTTCGTATCCGGGATATTTAACCATACTGACTTCAATAACAGGTTTTTCCACGCCACGAACAAACCGTTCCCGGAAAAGAGAAAGAATATTAATAAGTCTTTTATGAATAGGAATTCCCATTACCTCCTGATGACGCTCATCATGTATAGTATCCACGGATATGTTCATCTTATCAAGACCGCTTCCCAAAAGCATATCACGCTGTTTCTCAGTCATAATCGTTCCGTTTGTAGGAAGATAAGCATAAAGGCCATGATCCTTTACAATTTTGATAAACTGCTCAAGATTCTTATTCATCAGGGGTTCTCCCCAACGAGTAAGAGCAATTTCTGTCATCTCCCGATCACCAAAATCATCTAACATCTTGCTAATATCTTTAATAATTTTTTTAAATAAACCGATATCCATCTCTCCTTTGGGTCGTTTCATTGTTTGATGTGCACAGAACTTACAATTAAGAGTGCAATAAGTCGTAATCTCAATCCATATCCCTCTTGGTGGAAACGGACATATTGGTTTTGCATCGGAATCAAACCACATTGCTTCCAACACCTTCTTCTCATGGTGATATGCAATTTCATCAATTTCATGATTAAGCCGCATGTTTATAACTCCTCACAATCCGTCTTTGTTATATTATCTGCCATAATAATGGACTTTGCCTTATTTTCCCCAACATTAAAAAGTAAATCTAAAATACACATTCCTTCCTGAAAACCAGTGTACACCTGTTGATATCTGGGATGATTATAATTTTGAAATACTACTTTAATCCCTTTTTTTCTAAAAGATGCAACATCAAGATAATTTTTGCCTAAAGCACCGGATATATAAATATCTGCCTGAATATAGGAGCATAAATTTTTTATAAGTTCCTGCTTTACTCCACCGATAGGAAGAGAAGAACTTCTTAAAATTTGTGTATTAATTTTCAATACCTTAAGAAAATATTCTGTCATAGCATATATAAAATCACAGAACGAAAACTTCGCACTTAAAATATGCCGTTTAATATCAGGAAAAAATATATTAAAATAAGGAGACTGAGAATAATTCAACTCTATTGAACGTAAATGTTTATTTTTCCATTTGTCATCGGATGATATCTCCATATCGCACAAAATTTTACCGGTATGATTCTTAATACCAACAGGTACAGTAAGCCATATAGGCCCATTTTTTGTAAGAATTTTATTTCTATTGGTAAAACTATTCTTCTCAAACTGAACCGTATCTAAAAACAAGAAGACATCCGAAAGAATAATTTTATGAAAATAACCCAGCCACGGCAAATATGCCGGTTGATGAATTGTTATTACTTTCATACATCCCCTCTATAACACACATGGTATTGAGAACTATCATCTTCCACTATACGATCTTCCAAAACCTTTGCTTTTCTTCCCCTTAATTTAAGATATTTTTCTATTTCATTCTTCTTCATTAATAAAAAACCGAGTTTCTTATAAAATGTTAAAGCCACATTATTAAGACAACTTACTTCAATGGTCATTTTAGTTAATCCTATTTCACATGCTTTCACCTTAAGACGTTCAAACATGTTTCTTGCCACTCCTTCTCCAGAATATTCTTGCGAGACAAGAACCCGATGCGTATGGCATATATCCTTGACGGTATTACTCGCTACCCATACACCAGCAACACCATCATCTAAAGAGCAT
>JAGLHV010000108.1 GCA_023143305.1 bacterium
TCCGCATCATCCGCCTGAGGCGGAGTGGAATGACAGAATGTGCTATTTTGCAGAAGTCTATTACAAATAATAGTTATCTGGCTACTACAACTGTTCCGTTTATTGCTTTTTCGTTAACTTTCAATTGATATACATAAACACCGCTTCTTGCTTTTCTTCCGTCATTGAATCTTCCGTCCCAGCAAAGAGAATTAGTTATTTCTCCGGGAACTAGATCTGCTACATAAGAGCCGCCTAAATCATAAATTTTGCCGGTAACTGCCTCATTATTAGGATTTTCAAAGACAAAGTTAGCAACATCATTTATTCCGTCACCATTAGGGCTAAAAATACGAGGATAAACATTGGTTAGGGTGAACCTGGAAAAAATTAACCTTTGAATAATTTTATAATTACCCAGGTATCTGGAGTTAATAGAGATGGTTTGATTGGCTGTATCGACATTTCCTCCCAGATTTATCCATTCTACTCCGTTATGCCAGGAAATGACAAGTTGTTCATCAGCCTGAGCAGCAAAAATATCAGTTCCGCTAACGAATCCGTTACTGATGGGATAACGGAGAATAATTTCTAATTCTGCTTCCGGAAAAACGCAATTAACTCTTCGGTTGTCGTTAAAGGTGTTAGCCGCAAACAGAAAAGAACAGATAGATCCGTCATTTACGCTTATTTGTGGTTGAGTGACGGTAAGTACTAAATCATCATTAAAATTATTGCTTTCTAAAAAGAGCGGAGAATTAATTGTTTCCGGAGTTAATATCCTGGTGTAAAAATCTGTTGCCAGAGCAATAATATTTGTGTTAGTACTGCTATCAACGATCATTGTTGCATTAAGGCTTTCATTATTTGCAGAATCTTCTGCTTTTACCCGGTAATAAAAGATTTGTCCGCTAACAGTATTGTCTGTCCAGAATAAATCGGTAACCAATGAACCGTTGACCAATGTCCAGATATCCAGATGGATATTATCAGTGCGATAGATATTATATCCGGCTAAATCAGTACAGGGTGTTCCGTCAACATTTTGAGTTACCGCATGCCAGTTTAAAGTAATACTGCTTCTATCCGGGCTTAAAGTTCCTCTTAACCCCGAGGGTTCTTTGGGAGCAAGGGTATCTATAAAAGGTAGTGTTGTTTGAGAAACAATATTACCGGCTGAGGTAATAATACTGTCTCCGTTATATCCGGATACCCGGTACCAATAAGTAGTGTTGTCATTTAAGCCGTTATCAGTGAAATTAGGAGTAGTAATATTATCCGACCAGGTTCTAATAAATCCCCATGTTCCGGGAACACCGCTATTATCCGGTGCCCTTTCTACGGCATAACGGGTGTTTCCACCTGTACCTGCTGTCCAGGAAAGTGAAATTGAAGTTTGAGTGCTGGTTGGTGAAATTAAACCAGTGGGGAAATTAGCTAAGGTATAGCGGGTATACTGATTAGAGGAAGTGCTTTCTCCTGAGCCATTAAAAGCTGTAACATATCGTCCATACTGAGTATTTGCGTTTAACCCGCCTTCCGACCAGGTGGTTATATCTGTAATTACTTCTACTTTAAATCCGTCCGTAGAAGTATAAATACGGTAACCATCTTCATTAGCTACATTATCCCATGACCATTGAATAGTAGTCGTAGATAAAGCTGTTCCAGTAAAATTAGTCGGGACAGGAGGTGTTTGAGGAATAATCATCACAGTGCAGTAAATATCTTCGGATAGGGCAGCAGCCAGGAAAGGGGTATAGAAAACCATTCCTATAGTTAACAGGCTAATGGTAAGAATCATTATGCGTAAAATGAAACTATTCCTTTTAGTCTTCATTTTCCTAAGCCCCTTTGACTTTGTTTTACTTTAATTATCACAAGAAACCTCTCTACTGCTTTCAGTTTTTATACTATTTCTTTTTCTTTGTTAAACTTTCTAACCTATATAACCACTGCTTAATTTAGTTAAACAGATTACGCCATTGATAAATTACAGGTAAAGCAACAAATATTGTAGTTCATCGCCAAAGTTTACTGTTTGGGTTTTCTTTTCTCAGAGTGGATAATTGTTATTAACACAGAGTCTTTTAAAAGTATTAATTTATCTGTAGTTATTGGTTTTAGCTAAAATGACTAATTTAGCCGATTAATCAGTTATCATCCACTCAACAATTCAACCCGTTTTCCGTTTTAAAGAACCACACCTGTTCTCTTTTAGGACATAAGGAATATATTCTAAAGGGTAAATTCCTTATATCTTTGTGAGAACTTACCTATTATACTATACTTACGTGGCAGTAGCGGTAATAGTAACCGTAATATACTGCTGTGCTGTTACATCAGTACTTGTAGGTGCTTCAAAACAGAAATTTAAGTCTCTGGTAGCAGTGGTGGCAACACTATATCCTTTTAAACCCACTGCTTCGGCATCTATTGCGAATTTAGTAGCAGTAGAGGTTTGGTCACTGGTAGTGAGTGCATCTACGGCTCCATCGTAGCTGCCTGCTGCGTTAGCTGTTGTTGAAAAGATAGCTGACATTCTGAATTCGTCTGCTCCCGGTGCTGCAGTTACTGATGTCCAGGGGGTTCCACTTCCGGTCAAGGTGTAAGCAAGGCTTATATCATAGGTTTCGGTTACATTTCCATCGTTAGTAACGGTAATGGCTTGCGCGCCTGGTGCACTGGTTCCACCGGCAGATAATGCTCCAAAGGGATAGCTCGAACTACTTAGAGACACGCTTAAATCCTGGATCAATACTGTACAATAGATATCCTCGCTTAAAGCAGCGTAAACAGTACCGCCGGCGATACTCAACAAAAATACTATCCCGATGATACTCAATAATTTTGATATTTTCATCTTTAAATCCTCCTTTAGTTTATACATCTAAATTATAGGTAAAAACCTATGTTTACATCTTTTTTTACTTTATTTTTTTCACCTCCTTTAGGATAGAATTTTGTGTTCATTTTTTTACCACTTCCTTTCTTTTTAATTTTTAAAATATTTCATTTAAATTTTTGTAATTGATTAATCAAACAATGCAAATAAATAACCGGATTACCCTTTTTTACTACAGATAACCCGGATTTTAAAGGCTTTTTTTATTGCCTTTGGGCAGCCCAGCCTCCCATCCTCCCTTGACTAATTCCGGGACCGTAGCTTTGTGTCTCCGCCTTACGACGGATTTACCTTTTTCCAATAAAGTTTTGAAAAGAAATACATTTTAAGTATCCTTATACCATAAAATTAGCACGAATTTTAATATTTGTCAACCCTAATTAAGGTTGATTTTGTCTTCGGAATTTCATTTTTAAATGCATTTTTTTTAAAGAAAAACATTTTTGAGTTTTTTATGTTCACCTATAAAAATTATTTAGTACTTTAAAGATTCGGGATTTATTTATTTATAGCAACATAAAGCCTGGAAAGAACTTTTAGATGAACTTTTTCCCCCAGTATTTTTGCTTGAATGATAAATACATATTTTTTACCTTTGTATTCTTTTTCCTTAGGAAAAGAAAGGTACATTTTTACTTCTCTTTCCTCTTTCGCCGGAACAAAAACTTTCGTTTTATTAAAAGTTAAAAACCCCGGATTAGGCGTATCTTTGTAACCTTTTTTTAATTTTCCTCCTACATCTTCTACAGAAAGACTTTTTATTTCATAGGTAAACCCATATTTTTTATTGGGATTTATTATTTTAAGGGTTTGTTTAAGGTTATACACTTTACCCATTTTAATATTTTTTACTACAATATCATAAGGAAGAACGCTGAATTGGTAGTTCCCTTTTATTTTACCCGTTTCATCCTGAAAAGCCCCACCTTTAGGAAGGGGGGAATGCTTGGAGGCAATAGTAAATAAGAGTTTACTTTTCAGGCCTATAGCAATGGAACCTGTACCGGCGATACTATGTGACCAAAAATAAACGATAAATTTTTTCCCTAAATATTTTTTGTTTTTAGGAATAGAAAGGAATAAATTTGTGACCCCTGTTTGGTGAGCGGGTATAGTAAGTATTTCTTTTTCTATTTTTACCCATGAAATATCCGGAATAGCTTCAAAATCCCTTTCTAATTGATTCTTACCCGGATAAACAGGTTCTACTTTGAGTGTTAAAGCAATATCACTGGTATTTTTTATTTTTAAAGGAAGATTAATTAAGTCTTTGGTATTATAAGTTTCCCCGATTTGCAAATTTTCTATGAGTATTTTTCCGAAAGAAGTGGATAAACCGGCAGTATAGGAAGGTTTTACAATTGAAAATTGCAGAGTAAAAATTAACAAAACAAATAAAATGATTTTTTTTGGCATAACTTATTTTTCTCCTGTTTTAATTATTTTTTTTAAATTAGCTAAATGAAATGTAGCTTCAGTAAAGTTTGGATTAATTTTTAAAGCTTCTTGCCAGCAATTAATAGCTTTTAAGTTGTTTTTTTCTAAGGCATACATAATTCCTAAATTAAAGTGGGTAAGTGCTACCCGTGGATTTATGTTTAATGAGTTCTTAAGTGTATCGATAGCCAACTTAGTCTTACCTTGCAAATAATAGACAGCGCCCATATTTGTGTAAGGTTCTATAAAATAGGGGTCTAGCACGATTGCTTTTTGGAAATTAATTATTGCGGGATTATAGAATTGTTTGTTTATTTTTCCTAAATAGACATAAGTTACCCCCAGGCCGTTGTATCCCAGGGCATCCTGAGGAATAAATTTAATGTATTTTGTGTATTCTGTAATTGCTTGATTTAAAATTAATTTTTTTTCTTTATTATCCCTGGTAAACAATGCTTTGTCCTGGTAAGCCTTAGCAAAATTTTGATGATATACTGCTTGATAAGGATTTAGTTGAACGGCTGTTTTATATTTTTCTATTGCCTGGTCATATATTTTTTTAGTGGAGAGAAACATACCGCTTTTAAAATAACGGTCAGCCCGATAAATTCTAAAAGCAAATAAGATAAGCATAAGGGTAGTAATACCAATTATAGAATAAAGCGGATACGTAAGGGCTTTTAGATTTAAAGAGTATGGCAATTTAACTTTAACAAGAGAAAACATAGGAGATTCTTTATTTTCAGCAACAGGGTTATTAGATGTTCCTTTTTCAATAATAGTAATGAAACTAACCAACAACCAAAAAATAACGGAAGTGGTTAAAATGCTGAAACTGAATTGATTCTGGATTAAAAGCGCCGCAGCGGAAGAAATTAATCCGGCAGTTAAAAGTTTTATTTCTAAACTGCCGGGGCACAACCGGCCGTTTAAAGATAAATCTTTTTTTTTGATAATTTTTATTCCTGCCTGAAAAAAAGTAAATAATAAAAAAAGATATATTATTAAACCAATTATTCCCCGGGTGGCAATAATTTGTAAAAATTCA
>JAGLHV010000109.1 GCA_023143305.1 bacterium
CATTAAACCATTTTACTTTTCCTTTCATCTTTTCGAATCTCCTTTCTTTAAAAATTTAGAGAGAACCGGTTTTATAACACAAAACCCCTTCTCTTTTTAGTAAACTCTCTTTCTTTTTTACTCCCCGGGAAAATCCTCCTAATTTACCATTTTTACAAATCACTCGATGACAAGGGATAATAATAGGGAATGGATTCTTAGATAGAGCTTGACCTACAGCTCGTACTGACCGAGGATTACCGATTTTATTTGCTACCCATTGATAAGACCTTACCTGTCCGGAAGGAATTGCTGCGGTTACTGCCCAAACTCTACGGCAGAAAAGAGAGTAACTTTCTATTTTTTTTTGTATGTTTTTTAAATTCATTACTTTAAACTTATTCCTACTTTTTTTATGTTTCTTTTTTTTATTATTCACTCTTATAACGATCGTAATAAAACAAAACTTTCTTTACATAATTACGTGTTTCTCGATAAGGAGGAATTCCTTTATATTTTCTGACTTTATTAGGACCTGCATTATATCCCGCCAAAACCAGTTTTAAATCAGCCTCAAAAATATCCCATAAGTAACTTAAGTATTTTATCCCACCCTCAATATTTTCTTCGGGATCAAAAATATCTCTCACGCCGCAATATACAGCCGTCTTCGGCATTAACTGCATCAAGCCACTTGCTCCTTTATGAGAAATACTATAAGGGTCAAAGTTAGACTCTACTTTTATTACAGCTTTAACTAAATACGGATCTAATTGATATTTTGTTGATATTTTCTTTATTAGAGAATCCCAATCATCTTCCAAGGTAGGTCCTACTAGGTAAGTAGTCTGGCCGGAAATCGTAATATAATTCTTCTTCTTTACTTTTCCTACTGGATTATAGGTAATGGATTTTATTTCATTCCTATATAATCCTAAAGAACCTCTTTCTACTTCTACCAACACCCAATCATCCTCTTCCTGAATTACTTCGCCATATAATGAGCCACCATTTTTTAAAATAATTTTTGCTTCTTTTGCCCAAACAAAAACGCGAAGAAATACAAACAAAAATACAATTACAAATTTACTTACACCTTTCACATTAGAAATATATCATATTTTAAAAATTAAAGCAAGAAAAATATTTTTTTATCAATAGTTCATTTAAATATAACACCTTACTTTTTGGATAATATTTTTTTTCTCCTTAAAATTCGATGGTAAGTAATTGCAAAACGGTGTGCCTCATTTCTAATATCCTGAAGCAAATGCAATACTTTAGAATCTTTCGTTAAAACTAAAGGTTGAGATTTTCCCGGTAAAAAAATATGCTCCTCTTTTTTGGCTAATCCTATTAAAGGAATATTGCCCAAAAGGAGACATTCTAATACTTTCTTAATGCTATTTACCTGTCCTTTTCCTCCGTCTACAAGGATTAAATCCGGAAGCTTTTTGTTTTCTAATAATTGTTCTTTCTTTTTATATCTTCGTTTAAAAACTTCTCTTAACATAGCAATATCATCTATCTGGAAAACCTCTTTGATTTTAAATCGGCGATACATATCTTTTCGCGATTGACCGTTCTCAAAAACAACCATAGAACCTACTGCCTGCATCCCGCTGATATTAGAAATATCAAATGCTTCGATTCGATATGGAAGCTCTTTCATTACCAAAATTTTTTTTAATTCCAAAAGCAAATTTGTTTTTTCTATTTCCCTAAAAACATCTTCTCTTTGTATCTGACGCACCGTTACTTTTTGGGTAATTTTTATTATCTGGTTGATTTCTTTTTTTATCCTTTCGGCTTTTTCAAAATCTAATTTATCAGCGGCTTTTTGCATTTGGTTATTTAAGTTTTTTAACAATTGCTTCTGTTTCCCCTCTAAAAAAAGAATTACTTCTTTTGTTATTTTCTTATACTCTTCTCTATTTATCTTTCCCAGACAGGGACCGGAACATCGTTGGATATAATAATTCAAGCAAGCTCTTTTCGGCAATTTAATATGTTTACAGCTTCTGATGGGAAATATCCTTTTAATTAAATATAAATTTTTGCGCAGATGAACGCCATCCGGGTAAGGGCCAAAATACCGGGCATTATCTTTTTTTATTTTACGGGTAATAATAATCCGGGGAAAATCATCTTTAATAGTTAATTTAAGATAAGGATAAGCTTTATTATCTTTCCCTTCAATGTTATATTTAGGCATAAACTTCTTAATAAGTTCATTCTCTAAAATCAGGGCTTCTTTTTCAGAATCGGTAATTAAATACCTGATACTCTTTACTTGGGTTACTAAAAACATTGTTTTTGGTTCGATAATTGTTTTGTGAAAATAAGAAGAAACTCTCTTTTTTAAAGAGCGTGCTTTCCCAATATAAATAATTTTTTCTTCTCTATCCCGCATAAGATAAACACCGCTGCGGGAAGGAATTTTTTCCAATTCACTTCTTAAATTCATTTTTCCTTTTTATTTCCACAATTTATTTTATTCACCCAAATTATACTTTTGAAATATCTTTTAGTTTTAATGTTTACATTTTAGCGGATTTTACTTTCTTCTTACTAAACAATTTCCAAACAGACTCCATTTCCTTTATTTTCAAAATATAAGCAGCAGCAATAAAAACGATTATACTCAAAGGCAAAGAAATTAAAACCTTCAGATATTTATTTTCTAACATAAAAAAAGCAACAAAATAACAAACAACACCCATTATTATACCGGCTATAGCTGTTTTAATAAATAATTCAAAAAGAGAACCGTCATCCCATTTTCCAATTCGCCTGCCTAACAAAACAAATAAAAGTATTATATTTACAGAAGAAGCTATAGCCGTAGCTAAAGCTAATCCTCCTACCTGTAAAATTCTCATCAAAATTATATTCAAAACTATATTTATTATCATACAAAGACTAGCTGTTTTCACCGGAGTACGTGTATCCTGAAAAGAATAAAAAGCAGAAACTATTATCTTCACCCCTGCATCAGCAAGTAATCCAAACGAATAAAAAAATAAAGCAGCAGAAGTCATCGTTGTCGCAGCAGAAGAAAATTCACCCCGCTGAAATAACATCCTAATAATCGGTTTTCCCAAAACCATCAATCCTATAGCAGACGGGATCATGGTAAAGATAACCATTCTTAAAGATAAAGAAAGAGTCTTTTTCATTTCCCCTAAATTGTTTTCGGCTATACTTCTGGACATAACAGGAAGGGTTACTGTAGCAATAGCTGTGCCAAATAAAGCTAACGGAAATTGCACCAGGCGATTGGAATAATATAAAGCAGTGATGCTTCCCTCCTTTAATAAAGAAGCACAAATAGTATCGACAAAAACATTAATCTGATTTATAGAAAGACCGATAATCGCCGGTAACATTAAAAATCCAATTCTTTTCAATCCCGGATGAGATAAATCTAATTTAAAACTCACTAAAAAATTACTCTTGATTATAGAAGGTATTTGAAAAAATAATTGTCCGAATCCACCGATTAAAACTCCTATTGCCAATCCTCTTATCGGTGCCTCCATTAACGGACAAACGGTCAAAACAAAAAATATCTGAGAAATACTTAAAAGACACGGAGCTAAAGCCGGGATAATAAATTTATGTAAAGAATTCAATATTCCCATACTAAGAGCAGCTAAACCTATCGCCGTCATAAAAGGAAACATTATCCTGGTAAGCTGAATAGTTAATGCTAATTTTTCCGGGTCATTGGCAAAACCAGGAGCAATTAAACGAACCAATACCGGAGCAAATACAATGCCTATTACAGTTAAAACGGCTAAAATTATCAACAAAACCGTAACTACCACACTTACTAATTGTTGTGTTTCCTTTTTAGATTTATTAGTCAAATATTCGGTAAAAACCGGAATAAAAGAACTGGACAGGGAATTTTCTCCCAGTAAACGCCTGAGTAAATTGGGAATACGATAAGCCACATAAAAAGCATCTGCCACCAAAGTTGCCCCAAACATATTGGCAATCACCATATCTCTTATATAACCTAAAATTCTACTTAATAAAGTAGCCGAACTAATACTTCCTACATGTTTAGTCATTTTATGATTTATCAAGTTATTCTCCGGTTTTTAATCTACCTCTTGGTTTATTCGTATTATATAATATTCTATCCGCCGTTATTTAGCCATAAATAAGTCAAATTACTTTTGTCTTGACTTTTTTATATCAATATGTTATTTTGGATAACATTGTAAATATTTATAAAATTCAATGATTATCTAATTTATACCGTATAAAGGAGAAAAAACAGTCATGGCTAAATTAAAAACGGGGCGGCATACTTCCGTTATCAAAGCTTTGCGTCAAAGCAAAAAAAACCATTTACGTAATGTATCGGCAAAATCTAAAATAAAAACATTAATCAAAAAATTAGAAAAAAATATAACCGATAAAAAATTACCCGAAGCAAAAATAGCTTTAAAAGAAATTTTTTCCAATTTAGATAAAGCAGCCGGCAAAAATATAATCCATAAAAACACTGCTTCCCGGAAAAAAGCAAGATTATCTAAAAAAATATCTCTTAAAGAAAAAACAAATTAAAAACACATCTAAAACTTTCAGACTCTGTCATCATTCAGATTTTTGAAGCAATTGTAGGGGCGATATTTATGACGCCCGTAGAAAAAAATATTCATTTCTCCCCATACTTCAATTACACTCACTACAAATACCTTGGGTAACTACATTAATCATGCCACAGTCTCTTAGCGGGGAATTTGGCAGGTTAATTTTAAAATAAGCAATTCCAAACAAAGGATTGCTTCTTTTTTTCCTGTTTTAATTTCTTTATCAGCTAATAATAACAATCTGAAATTATCTTTTAATTCCCGGTAAGAAAAATTCTTTACCTGCTCCATAAATCCCCTAAAGTAAAAATTATGTATTTTTAAAAAACCTCTTATTTCTTCATTCGTTGTTCCTTTTTCTAAAAATAATTTCGCTTTAATTAATTTTCTCATAAGGGCTGCAATTCTGACTAATATTACTATTGGTTTTTCGCCAGTTTTAACTATATTTTTCATAACTTCCAGGGTTTCTCTCCCTTTCTTCTCCCCTAAATTATTTAATAACTGAAAAATATCATTTCCCCTTGTATGTCCGACTATAGAGTGAACATCTTCTATAATAATTCCTTTTCTATCGCCTATATAAATAATCAATTTTTCTATTTCATTGTGTAAATCAATTAAATTATTTCCCACCTCTTCTTTCAGATACAAACAAGCATCTTCAGCAATAGTTTTGTTATATTTATAAACTTCTTTCTTTATCCAGGGAGAAATCTGATTTTCATAAGGATGTTTAAAAACTATATGTTTTACCTTTGCTCCCATTTCTTTAA
>JAGLHV010000011.1 GCA_023143305.1 bacterium
CGGTTTACTTTTTCCGTTTCGAATCTTAAAACCCTGGTACAAAAGGAATGAAAGGTAGACATCCATATTCCCGAAGCACCTGCTCCGATCAACTTATTTATCCTTTCCTGCATTTGTTTAGCCGCTTTATTAGTAAAAGTAACTGCCAATATATTCCACGGTGAAACTCCGCTGTTTATTAAATAAGCAATACGACAAATAATTACCCTGGTTTTTCCCGAGCCGGCACCGGCGGAAATTAATAAAGGCCCTTCTTTATGTTCTACTGCCAGGCGTTGTACAATATTTAATTTATCCAAAAAATCATTCATCTATTGAATCCTTTTTTCGTTATACCCATAAAAAACAACTTTTATTCAGTTATGGAAAAGTAAACTAATTGTCCTCTCCTGTTTATATCCAGAACAATCCCCTTAGATAATTTTGCTTTTTTATTTACCCGGTTAAATGCCTCTATATTGGGTACAGGATTTCGGTTTATACTGCGAATGCAATCGCCCTGTAATAAACCTGCTTCGTCTAAAATACTTCCGGGTTCTATCTCTACAATAACTACTCCCTGTTCATCAGAGGATAAACCTAATCTCTGAATTAATAACGGGGTTAAGGTTTTTACTTTCATCCCCAGCCATGCTTTAGAAATTTCTTGATCTACAGGTGAAGATTTTTCCTGATGAATTACCTCTTCTTCCCCCGAAACATCCGGCATTTCTTCGGTTATAATTTGTAAACTTTTTTCTTTCATATTACGCATTACTTTTACTTTGACTTTTTTATTGGGTGCAGTCAGACCTACTATCTCCTGCAGGCTAAGGGAATCTTTTACTTTCTTACCATCAAATTCCAGAATAATATCTCCCCTCTTGATCCCCCCTTTTTCCGCAGGGGTATTCGCATACACCTTATTGACTAATGCCCCTTCTTTTTTCTTTAACCCGAAATGTTGGACAATGGCTTCATCTACCGGCCTTATTTCCACACCTAACCAGCCGCGAATTACTTTACCTTTATGAATTAAATCATCCAATATTTCTTTAGCTCTGTTAATGGGAATAGCAAATCCTACTCCCACAAATCCACCCATAGGTGCATAAATAGCCGTATTAATCCCTATCACTTTCCCTTCTATATTTACTAAAGGCCCACCGCTGTTACCTTGATTTATTGCGGCATCAGTTTGAATTAATTCTTTATAAGTTCTCTTTTCGATAGCTACGCTTTGCCTTATGGCACTCACTATTCCGGCAGTAACCGTTTGCTCTAAACCAAAAGGAGACCCTACAGCCAAAACCCAATTTCCTACCTTTATTTTATCCGAATCCCCTAAAACAGCTACCGGCAATTTTCTGCTAGATTTTATTTTCACTATGGCTAAATCTAAACGGTCATCTTTACCAATTACCTTGCCTTTATACTGATGACCGTCATCTCCGCTTAAAGTAACTTTTATCTCGCCGGCATCTTTTACTACATGATAATTAGTCAAAATATATCCTTTAGCATCAATAATTACTCCCGAACCCGTAGCCCCGAATTTACGGTATTGTTTTTTCTGGGGCGGGGCTTTCGGCTGACCGTGAAAATCACGGAAAAATTGCTCAAAAGGATCTCCGAAGTGAAATTCGTAGTAAGGTGTTTTTTGCTCTACCAAATGAACAGCACTAATATTAACTACCGCCGGTTTTACTAAATCAGCTACCCTTACAAAAGAATCCTGAAGATTTTTTATTACAGGAGAAACCGCAATAGCCGTCTTTTCAGAATCACCGGCTACCTTTTGTTTGGCTATACATAGAGAAGAAGAACCATTATTAGTTAATCTTAAAAAAACAAAAACACAAATAAAAACAATTATCCCTAATAGTACTGATTTCCTTGTTTTCACATTTAACCAACTTATTTTTTTCATTTTTCTTCCTCCTTATTTTTACATTTTTTTTAATTATAACGCAGGGCTGGAATCTGCACCGCCTGCTTTTTTTTATAAACACCCAATATTTTTTTCTGTTCTTTACCGGAAGGTAAAATCACATCAATTATATTAGGATTTTTTTCTTCATAATATCCACCGCTAAAATTATCTTGCCCTATTTCCTTCTTTACTTTATTAACCTTCCAGGTTTTCTCTAAAGACTGATTATCGTAACTTAAAACCAAAGGAATGAAACCCCAATTTTTCGGATTTCCCCGTAAAAAACTTTTAGGAATATATGCATTTACTGTTTTTTCGTTAAAATTTATTTTTACTTTAACATCAGTAACTTCAACCGGTTTTAAATCTACTCCCGATTTGTAAATTTTCTGCGTTTTCCCGTTGATAGTCACACAATATTCCCAGGCATCTTTAGGCATAGTATAAGCATTCCTTTGCGGCAGGAGAAAAGTACTGCCTGCTCTGACAATATTATTCAAGTCGATATAAATATCAATTATAGGAAAACTCATCCCTAAAGGTAATTGCCAGGGGTTATCTAATCTATTTAATTTAACACTTAAAACAAAATATTTTTTCTCTTCTCTCACTGAAAATTCCTCCAGATCAAAAGAACCCATAACAAAACTTTCATCCAGAGGATAAACATAATCACCACAACCATTATCATCCTGCAAAAAATCGGAAACTTTTAAAATAATATTAGAATCCGCGGTAATTATCGTATCCGTTGAAGAAACAAGCAAATAATCAGGAACTTTCCTTTTTATATCTTTATAAATACCTGCTAAGAGGTCGTTATAATTCTGCTCTATTCTGTTTAAATCATTTTTTTCCTCATCCTGTCCAAAAAAAGAAAACCATTTTGCTTTCTGGGCAACATATAATTTCTCAAACGCTGCATTTAATTGATTAATTTTTGCTTCTCCGCTATTTTTATATTTTTCCATTACTTTTCGCACATAAAATAAATTATTCCATGCTCTATTTTGCTTTTCTTTTCCTACCCAGGTAGAAAACCCCCCTTTTACTGAGTCGCATTTTATTTTATCTAACTGTACTGAATAAGGATAATTAGCAAACCACTCAGAATAAGTGGTGGAACTCAAATTGGGATATTCAGAAAATAATTCATCCAATTTAAAAATAAAATCACTATCTACTTCCAAAGTGAGCGATACTATTTCCGGCTGACGCTGATATTTTTTAAACTTTTTCTTAATGAGGAATAATTCACTAATTAACTTTTTACTTGCTTTTTCCACCCCTTGCGAAAGATAAATTTCATTTATGCTTTTTGAAATTTTTCGGTGCAGAGGAAAAATGGTGATATCTTTTTCTTTTTCCAGAAAACAAGAATGATATAAATTTCCGTCTTCCTGGGTTTTTTTCAAAATATCTTCTTCGACAAATATCCATTTTATACCGAAAGAACTAAAAAAAACAAATAACTCCTCAGCAATTGCCCCTTCCGGCAGCCATAATCCTAAGGGATAAGAGCCAAAAGCTTTTTCATAAGTAGTTAATCCTTTGGCTAATTGACTTTGTACATCTTCCGGATAAGAAAAATTTCCGGAAGGATATTCAATATCAGCATCGGAAACCCTGGCTAAATTAGCATCCAGAATCAACGGTAAAACAACCTGGTGATACGGCGTTGCCATTATTTCTATTTGTTTTTTTTCCTGCAATTTTTTAAACAAAGGAAGAACCTTGCCAACAATTTCCATTTGTTTTTCAAGAATGTTATTTTTTTCTTTTTCAGTAAAAGAATGGCTCCTTTTTTTTAAATATCCATAAAAATATTCTTCTTGCAGCTGAGGATCCATCCAGGACAAATTAAATAAAACTACAAGGTCCAAAAAATCCCGGTCTGTATAAAGGTCTTTGGGTAAAGATTTTAACTCCCGATAACGGCGATACAAACTCTTATTCACCTTTCTTGGAATATAAAAAAAATAATTCAGAATAAAATCCTTATCTTCCAGTGTTAAATCAGCAACTGATTTTTTACTTAAAAAAAAGTAAATATCTTCTTTTTCGCCGGAAATAAAATCATCTATTCCCTTTATTATACTCGAATCCAAATGAAAAATACAATGTAAAGCCTGCGAACAATTTTCCAGTTCCCTCCCCCATGGATACAAATATCTTATACTGTACAATCTTACCCAGGGATTAAGTTGCCCGACAGGAACGGTACTAAAATAATCAGGACATCTCTGATTTAAAACAATAAAAAGAGACAGTCCCGTCAAGCCGGAAACCTTTTCATCACCCGGTGGTTGAGAAAAAATTTCTTTTTCTTCTACAGGTAAAAACTCAACCTGTTTAGGTTTTTTCCCCATTGCATGGACAATGCTATTTATTCCTGTAAAAGAAACTGTTATCAAAATAAAAAAAAGAAATAAACCTCTGCCCGTTTTAGAATTAATTACTTCCATTATATTTGAATCCTTTCATTACTGTTCACCTTATCGGCTAATTGTTTTTTTCTTCCAAACCCTTTATTCTGTTGTTTATTTCTACCAAATCAGCATCCATACTTTCAAAAACTCTATACCAATTTTCCATTTGTTTTTGATTTGCATTTAACTCTTGTCTGAATTTATCAATGTTTTGTTTTAAAGAAACAAAGAGCTCCTTATTCTCCTTATTATCTTTATTATCTTTCTCTCCTATACTTTTTTCCTGCACCTCAATATTGTTTATTTCTTCGTTCATGTCTTCAACTCTATTCTGTATGGTCTCCAGCTGCGTATTACTATCTTTTTGACTAACATCCATAGCCGTCATTTTTTTAATTAACAAATTGAGAGATTCTTTTGTTTTATCTTTTTCCCCCTCTTTTTTTTCGTCAAGATTCATTTTATCTTTGTTTCTTTCTTCCAATTCTTTCTGCAGGTCTATTGCTAAATTTTCTATTTGTTCTTTAAACTTTTTATTTTCTTTAACTAATTCAGGTATTTTTTTTAGTTCTGCTTTTAAATGTTTACCTAAAACAGCCTGTCCTTCACCAATACTTACCACATTATTTTCCTGCGCGATTTTTCTAAGCCAAATTAATAAAACAATGACAAAGGAAACTAAAATAAAAACCATAACACTAAAAGCCAATCCTTGATTTTCTATAAGTATTTTTTTTATCACTCTCTTCCCCCTCCTTAATCTTCACTCTATCCGGTTTACTTTAAAAGCTCATTCAAAGACAATCTCATCGATATAAATCACACCCTGTTTAATAAAACTTGATTCATAATCAAAAATAATTTTTAAACTGCCTTCCATTTCGTTCCATTTTTTTATACTTTTAAATACTTTTAAAGGAATAATTACTCTTCGCCAATCAGGAAATAAACCTCTTGGTAAAAAACTTTTGATAGAAATTTCACTTGCGATTTCCCCGTCAGCAATTCTTATTTTAAAAATTTCTCCTCCCAGAGAACCCTTAACCCAAAAAGATAAGTATTGATAATTACTTAAATCCACACCTTTTAAATTGCTGGTGAAACCACTAACATTCCCTTGATTAGAAACATCGTAAGACAAACGTAAAGAATACTCTCCACTCTTATCGCCATGACTATTGGGAATATTCATATCATAGTAAAGAGAATCTATACAAACACCCTTTCCTTCTCCAAAAGCCTCTGTCTTCCCTCCTAAATTATTCCTGGCGTCATTATCATCAAAATTATCCAAAAATAAAATTACTTCCCCTTCTTTAACTACTACTTTTTTCTTTACCGGAGATATATCAACTATTTCTTCCTTAGATTCTATTTTTTCTTTGGGTTTCTCTTGTTTTTTTATTTTCTTTTCTTTTTCAGGTTTTATCTTTTTCTTGGATTTTTCTTCTTTTTTAACAATTTTTTCTTTAGTTACAATCTCTTCTTTTTTTTCTTTTTTAACAGTTTTTTTAGAAATTTTTTCGACTTTCTTTTTAGTAATAATTTTTCTTTCTATTCGCGCACTGGTAATTTTTTTTAAAGATGGAATAATTTGCTTAAACAACTTTGTTATTCCATGCAAAAAGAAAATTCCGTTTACAAGTATAACTAATACAACTACCGACCAGATAATTATTAAACCTATTTTTTCTTTCATTTATTATGTTTTCTTTTTAAATATTATAAGATCCCGCCTTCTTGAACATAACGCTTTAATTTACCCTCTAAATCTCCTACTTTCTGACTTAATTCAGAAACTAAAAGCGTGTTCTCTTTAGGAAACGCATAATTATTCCCCTTTTTTTCTGTTTCTATAAATGCGGTTATTTTTTCTAACAACTTTATAATTTCCCGCCGTTCTTCTTCAACTGTTTTTTGAATATTAGTTAAATAATTATCATATTCCCAAAATTTACCGTTTAAATTTTCCACTGTTTTATTTATTTTTTCTAAATAATTTTCTATGCTTCCTATATTGTGTGTAGTCAAACTGGCAGCATTCCTTCTATTTGCCTTCCTTAACCAAACCCACAAAACAAGAGTACAAACAGCCAGGATAAAAACCATAATATGATAAAATATCTGCATATGCATTTTCCTCCTTTTACTAAATATTTAATTCTTTTTAAATCATCCGTCCTTTTTTTTACTACCTTTTTTCTTTTCCGATACAAAACTTATCCGCTCAATAAAAACCGTATTTTTATAAGGAAGCCCTTCTGAATATTCAAAAGTAATAGTAAGATTTCCTTTCATTTTTCTCCAATTAATACCCTTAAAATAACGACTTAAAGGAATAAAAACTCTCTGCCATGAAGATTGATCGTTTCCTGATAAAAACTTCCTAATGGAAAGCCGGTAATTATTTATACCGTCACTGAGCTCAATCTTAAACGATTCTTTCCCCTTCAACCCTTTAACCCAAAAAGACAAATACTCATACGACTTTAAATCTATTCCTCCTAATCCACTCCAAAAACCGGAATATGACTTTTCAATAGATACATCATAATCCAATTTTAATGAATAACCCTGGGGAAAAAAGTCATCAGAGGAAAAAAAGCGGTCACATGCCCCTCCCCCTCCTGAAAATATTCCGCTATTTTCACCCAAACTATTTAAAAAACTTCTCTGATCAAAATCATCCAGAATTAACTCTTTGAAAATAACAGGAATCTTTTCTTTCTTTATCATTGTTTTTTTTGTAATTTTCCTGTCTTTTTTATCATCGGACACCGAAATTTCTTTTTTCTTTGGCAGGTCCTTCTTTTCGCCAAGAAAATCATTAAAATCTATTCGCCCCTGTCTTCTATCTACCATTTCCTTTGCTTTTTCGCTTTCCCAATTAACAAAAGGCCTGCTTATTTTTTCCTCTTCAGGCAAAATTGTCTTTTCTCCGAAAAAAGCATCTTTAAAATTAAAGTTAAAAATACTCTTTCCAATAAACCAACAGGACATCATCATCACTGATAAAGTCAACACTAAAATAAAATATAAAATTCCTTTTCTTTCTTTCACGGAAAATCCTATTGCCAACTAAATTATATTTTTACTACCGGCATCTGTTATATTCGATTAATATATCGTATACCGCACTATAAATTCATAAAAACTACTCTTTAGGTTTAACTATCCTGGGAAACAATGGTTCCCTTTCCTTTATTTCTATTTTATTTCCGGGTTTAATTCCTCCCCAGGCCATTGCCCCAAAAGAATCCTGATGCGTAATTCCTAATTGTTTCTCCATTTTTTCACTTGTATAGGGTATAAAAGGAGCAACTGCTAAGGAAACTACGCGTAAAATCTCTATCAAGTTATACATAACGGTCTTTAGTCTTTCTTTATCTTCCTTGAACAATTTCCATGGTGCGGCACTATCAATATATTTATTAGCAAATTTAATTACCTCCCAAATATGAGAAAAAGCTGAATGAAATTCCAACTTTTCCAATGATGTCTCCAAATTAGAAGGAAGTTTCCGGATAATATCTATTAAATCATTATCTATTTCTTCTTTAGTTCCGGGTGCAGGAATAATTCCGTCAAAATATTTCTCCAACATCACCAAAGTACGATTAAGCAGATTTCCCAAATCATTGGCTAAATCGGCATTATACCGATTGATAAAAGAAGTCCTGGAAAAATCCCCATCCAAACCAAAAGGGACTTCCCGCAAAAGAAAATAACGAAAAGCGTCTACTCCGAATTCATCTACTATCTGATGAGGATCTACCACATTCCCTTTGGACTTGCTCATCTTTTCTCCCTCTACAGTCCACCATCCGTGTCCAAAAACTCTGCGAGGAATTTCCAGACCCAAAGCCATCAACATAGCCGGCCAGATAATCACATGAAATTTAAATATTTCTTTTCCTACCAGATGAATATCAGCAGGCCAAAATTTTTTAAACTTCTCTCCTTCTTTAAGATAATCAACGGCAGTAATATAATTTATTAACGCATCAAACCATACATATATAGTATGTTTAACATCAAAAGGTACCGGTATTCCCCATTTAGTACCCAGACGGCTGACACTTAAATCTCTCAATCCGTTTTTTACAAAATTAATCATTTCTGTCCGGCGATAATCCGGCTGCATAAAATGAGGATTTTTATCAAAATAATCTAATAGGAGCCTTTCATATTTAGACAACTTAAAAAAATAACTTTCCTCTTCGACTTTTTCCGCTATCCTTCCACACTCCGGACATTTACCCTCTACTAATTGTCCTTCCAGGCAAAAAGTTTCACAAGGAACACAATACCAGCCTTCATATTTCCCTTTATAAATATCTCCTTTTTCATAAAGTTTATTAAAGATAGCCTGTACTGTATCTTTATGCCGCACCTGTGTAGTTTGAATAAAATCATCATAAGAAATATTTAATCTCTTCCATAGTTTTTTATCTTCGGAAACAATCCTATCTATCCACACCTGAGGCTCTTCCCCTTTTAATCCGGCAGCTTGTTCTATTTTTTGTCCATGCTCATCTGTTCCGGTTAAGAAAAAAACTTCCTCTCCTTTTAATCTCCTAAAACGAGCCATTACATCTACGGCTACTGTACAATAGGCATGCCCAATATGTAGAACATCATTAACATAATATAACGGCGTAGTAATATAGAATCTTTTCTTCATTTTACAATTGTCATCCTTTTTTTTAACCTTATCTTCTTATTTGTTTTTACTCAATTTCAATCTATTCAAAATACCGGCATGAATTTTATTAGCCGGAATTTTCTTAACAACACCTTTCCCGCAATCAATCGTAATTTCTTCGGTAAAAATATTTACCTCTTTTACAATGCCTTCTTCATTGTCGGTTTTTACCTTTGATCCTACTTTCGGTAATTTTTTCTTTGCTTCTTTATAAGTTTTATACTCATAAGTCAAACAACACATTAACCTACCGCAAGCCCCTGATATTTTATTGGGATTTAAAGATAAAGACTGTTCTTTAGCCATTTCAATACCTACCGGTTTAAAATCCTGGAGGAAACTCTTACAACAGAGTACTCTCCCGCAAGAACCAAAACCACCTAACATTTTGGCTTCATCCCTTACTCCTATTTGAACCATTTGAATACGGCTTTTCAAAAGATAACCCAAATCTTTAATCAATTCCCGGAAATCAATCCTTCCTTCTGCAGTATAATATACAAAAAGTTTATTTCGGTCAAAGGTATACTCCACACTAGTCAGCTTCATCTCCAACTCTCTATCATCAACCTTCTGTAAACAAATCTTAAATGCCTCTTTTTCTTTTCTTATGTTTTCTTCTATCTTCTTTAAATCATAATTATTTGCTTTTCTTGCGATATCTTTTATTTCTCCCTTTTTTTTCTCTAATATTTTTTCCAATTCTACCACTTCTCCCCATTCAATACCATTTTCCGTATCTACCAAAACCTTATTTCCCACGGCTAAATCCAAATCCCGGGGATTAAAATACAAAACTTCTTTGGTTTTTCTTATTTCCACTCCTACAACTACCGGCATACTATTTTCTCCTTAAAGTTAATTTTTTATCTACACTATTTTTTCTTTTTGTAACTAATTGTATATGCTAAATATTAAATTATCCGGGCAATCTCCTTGTCTTCGATTATTCTATTTATACTTAAAAACATTTCATCCAGAGCTATGCCTACATTTATATTCCTTTTTATATTTTCTTTCGTTTGCAAAATAATTTCTAAAATGCTTTGATATTTGCCGTTAGGATTTTTATACATTTTTTGTTTATAGGCAGCCATCATTATACTTAAAATTTTTTCCAGTTCTTCCCTATCCTTACTAAAAGATAATTTCTCACTTTCAGAAAATAAACTGATAAAATCTCCCTGGATGATTTTAGCAATTAAAAAGTCAGCCTTCTTTTTACTTTCCTCAGTCTTTCCCTGGGAAAGAGAAAAAGCCTTTCCTATACTGCCGTTAGACAATTGACTGAAAAACAAAGCTTTTTCTTCTTCTATTTTATATTTTTCTCTTAAAGAGCGAACTATCAAATTATCCGAAAGCAAATTAAATTTAATCACCTGACACCTGGAAATAATCGTGGGTAATATTCCATATTTGTTTTGTGCAATAAGAATAATTAAAACCCTATCCGGCGGTTCTTCCAAAAGTTTCAATACGCTATTTGCAGATTCTTTATTCATCATCCGGGCTTTATCAATTATGTAAACTTTACAGCTGCCCTCCATCGGTTTAAATTGTGCCTGATATTTTAAAGTCCTCATCTGGTTGATACGAATATCTTTTTTTTCAGGATAAATAAAACTCACATCCGGATGAATCTGTTTTTCAATCTTTTTACAAGAAATACACTCTCCGCAAGCATCGTAAGTATTTATATCCTGCAGAGCTAAATCTGCCCCGGATGCGTGCTTTTCTCCCTTGTTGTCTATCGCCACTCTATGTTTACAATTTAACAAACGGGCAAAAGCAAAAGCAGTAGATTTTTTGCCCACACCTTCCGGACCTACAAACAAATAAGCATGCGCATATTTTTCCGCTTTTACTGCATTTTGTATAATTTTAAGGGGAATTTCCTGCCCCAAAATATTTGAAAAATACATTTTCTAATCTCTTTTTTATTTTATCTTAATAACTATGTTAATACAACGAACTATTTCTCCGAAAACTTCCTCTATACTTCCTGTACCGGAAATTACTTTTATCCTTCCCGGTGCTTCCCGGGCAATGGCCAAATATCCCCGGCGAACCTTTCGGTGAAAAGAAATTTTCTCCTGTTCCAGACGGTCTGCTTTACCTTTTTTAAAATCCTTAGCCGTATTGACCGCTCTTTTCAAGCCTTGCTGTACACTTATATCCAAAAGCAAGGTCAAATCAGGAATAATTCCATCACCAACAAAATATCCTATTTTTTTTATTAAACTCCTGTCCAACCCTCTTCCGTATCCCTGATAAGCCAGGGTAGCATCATTAAACCGTTCACAGATAATAATTCTTCCTTCTTTTAACGCCGGCTTAATTACCTGCTCCATATGCTCTGCTCTATCGGCAAAATTAAGAAAAAGTTCGGTTTTAGAGTCAATTTTATTACGCGGATTTAATAAAATTTTGCGCAAAACCCGGCCTAAATCCGTACCACCCGGCTCCCTGGTATGAATCACCGGAAACCCCTGAGCTTTTAAATATTTACAAATCTTCTTTGCCTGAAGGCTTTTCCCACTTCCCTCCGGCCCTTCAAAGGTAATAAATATCCCTTTTTTCCCTTGCTTTTTCATTGATTTTACCTTATTTTAGTCCGTCTACACCTATAGCACTTTATTATAACAAAATTACTTAAAAATATCAATATATTCTTTTAGTCCTTTTTCTATTCAAAATAGGGCTATATTTCTATACTTTTTTAATGATTTTGTTTGTTTTTAGTAAAAGATTTATTTTTTAGGCAGAACATCCTGAATTCAGGAAAAATTCAGAATGTTTATTTGTTTTTTAAACAGAACCAAAAATCCACTTTATTGCTTTCCTTATATCCTGAACAAAAAGGCTCACATCTCCCAAATACGTTTTTTTTCTTGTCCATCCTCTTCTTAAAATATTTTTTAATTGCTTATTATGATTATTAAATTCTTTTATCATAAAATCAATTAGTTTATCAAATGTTTTCATCCCTTAATAATGTATTCTGATATAACTCAATCATTCGATCGGTTATTTTATCCCAGGTAAATTTTTCTGATATTAACTGTTGTCCGTTTTTTCCCATTTCTTTGCAAAGCTGTGGGTTATCTAACAACCTTACCAATGAGTTAACTAATTGCTTAACATCCGGCTCAATAACTACCCCTGCCTTAACTTCTTCTATTTCAGAGAAATTACAGCGACTTGTTATTACTATAGGAAGTTTACATGCCATAGCTTCTAAAATGCTTATGCTAAATCCTTCAAAATAAGATGGTAAAACGAAAATATCTGCTCTACTTAAAACTGCAAATTTATTATTTCCTGTTAACATTCCTGTAAAAATACTGTTTTCTAATGCCTGCTCATGTTTGAGTATTTTAACAATTTCTTTCTTGTACACATTATTATCATGGCCTGCTATAATCAATTGAACATCGTTTCTCTTTTTTAAAACAACGCCAAAAGCTTTTGCAAGCAGATCAAGACCTTTTTTAGGATACACCCGTCCCAAAAACAATATTACTTTTTTACCTTTCAATTGGGGATATAATTTTTCAATAGTATTTTTAGATGGAAGATTTTCAAAAGTTTTTAGATTTACGCCGTTTGGCAAGTAAAATATATTTTCACTGCGAACAAATCTATAGATTTCTTTAATTTCATTTTTAGAAATGGCCTGAATAGCTGAAGCTTTCTTCAAAATTTTTTTTTGGATAAAAAATGAATAAATTTTTTTTTTGAAAGCTTTATGACAAAGTGGTAACGAATTAACTCCACCGTGCATCGTTACAATAAATTTTTTCTTTGAAAATTTTGCTGCCTTAAAAGCAGCAAAATGAGGGTAATGCCAAATTTCATGAATATGAATTAAATCGAAATTGGATATATCTTCCATTAATGCCTTTGCTAACAGGGGAGAATATGCTGTCCAAAATTTTGAAAAAAAAGTTTTTGGAAAAAGTTTTACATCAACTCCTTCCAGTTGATCAAGACATAAATCATCGTTTCTTCCCACAGAAGTAAAAACAGACACCTTAATCCCTTTTTGAACCAAAGCTTTTGTCAAACCAATAATAACCTGCGTTGGACCGCCATATTTATAATCTAAACTTGGCACTACATATAATACTTTCATATCGCATTAATTTGAAACTTTATCCCTTTTTTTTATTTTCAAAATTTATGTATTTTTAACATAATATACTCATTGGGGAAATAAATTTTAAGTAATTGTCTTATTTGTGTTATCTGGTCTATTTCGAATATTGGTTCAATAGTTTCTAATCCTTTTTTAATTAAATGCTTCCTTTTTTTAGTGTCTCTTATAATATTTTTAACGGCCTCGGCAATAACATCTTCGGATTTGGGCGGTATTATCAGCGCATTTTCTTCATGTTTCATTAGCCCTTTAATTCCACCTGCATCGGTAGTAATAATAGGTAAACTCTGGCTCATTGCTTCATACAAAACTCTGGGAAATCCTTCACTTAAAGTCGGCAAAA
>JAGLHV010000110.1 GCA_023143305.1 bacterium
CAATGTGTGACACGAACGAAGTGAGTATATGACTATTTGTGACACCATTTGGGAGACGGATAATTTCGGATTTAATTATTATTATTGGTTGTTTGTGTGAAAGAGGAGGAAAGATGAAGAAAGTTTTATTGGGGTTGATGATAATTTTTGTGGGGTTGTTTTTAACCGGTTGTAGCAGAAGCTATAATGCGGAGCGGTTATTATGGAAAGCCAATCAAAAGGCCAATAAGATATTTCAGGATCCTAAAGTAATTCCTGAAGGACAGTATGCAGAGGTTTTTACCGCTTATGAAAAGATAATAAAGAAATACCCTAAAAAAATATACTCTGGAGAAGCAAGGTTTAAAATGGGTTTGCTTTATGTGGCTAAAAAGGATTTTAAAACAGCCGAAGAAATGTTTAGAAAGGTTTTAGAAGAACATCCGGAGAATAAAAAAATATGTGCCAGTTCTCAGGTAAATATTGGTAAATGTTATGAGGAAAGAGACAATTGGGAGAAAGCTTATGTTGAATATAAAAAAGCATTTAATAATTATACCCAGACCCGTGCGGGATTAGCTATTCCTTTTTATATTGTCGGTTATTCTCAGCGTAAAAGGCCTCCTTCTGAAGCAAAAAGAGAACTTGAGGATGCAATTGCAAATTATAGAAATTTAATAAAAGAAAATCCCAAAACCCCGTTGGCTTATTTATCCCAGGGGTTTATTATTCGCTGTTATGAAAGCCAAAAAAACTGGGAAAAAGTAATAGACGGTTTGTGGGTATTACATAATGATTACCCGAAGACACCGGAAGGAGTGAGAGCGTTAGTTAGTATAGGGTTAGTTTATCAAAAAGGGCTTAATCAATTAGAAAGAGCAATAGAAATGTATGAGATGTATATTGAAAAATATCCCAAGACTAAAATGGCTTCTGCCTTGAAAACCGTTATTAAACGGTTGAAAGAAGGGGATACAGAAAAATCCCCGACGAGTTCATCCGATTAAACCCATTAGTAATAACCACAGAGGCTTGATTGTTTTTCCCATAACCGTGTGCCCATAACACTGTTTTAAATTCACGTTGTATTTTAACTCCCTAAATAAATCCCCCTACCCCCCTTTTTCAAAGGGGGAAATTATTTATCAATTCATTTATAGCTGGAATAAGTTCAAAGTTTTTTGTTAAAAGTACTTGTTTTTCCCTATTAAAAAAATGCCTATAATCTAGTTGCCTATTAATTTTTTTCATTATTAATAAAATTGATTTAATTGTTTTTTTGTTATTGCAAAAAATAAATTAAACTGGTAAAATATATTTTGTTAATTATTTTAAATATAGGTTTAATTTATGAATAAAAAAGAAAATATGCAGGTAGAGCGGATTATTAAGTTAGCCCTGGAGGAGGATATTGGCAGCGGGGATATTACTACCGGATTTTTAGTTTCTGCCCGGGCAAAAACTAAGGCGATGGTTTTAGTGCATGAGCCGGGGGTAATTTGTGGTATGACTATAGCTCGTCGGGTCTTTGAGGTGGTTAACAAAAATCATCAGGGTAAAGGCGTCAAATTTATTGCAAAGGTGAAAGACGGGGAAAGGGTAAAAAGAGGGCAGAAAATAGCGGAAATTTCCGGAGATGCGAGGGTGATTCTTACTGCGGAGAGAGTGGCTTTAAATTTTCTACAGCGTTTATCCGGGATTGCTGCTTTAACCGGTAGTTATGTTGATGTAGTTAGTTCCCTGAAGCTCAAACATTCTCCGAAAATTATTGATACCAGGAAGATGACCCCGGGTTTAAGATATTTAGAAAAATATGCAGTACGCTGCGGAGGAGGCCATAATCATCGGATGGGACTTTATGATATGGTATTGGTAAAGGATAATCACTTGCAGGTAATTAAGTCTGCCTTTAATTCGTTGGAGAATGGAAAAGAATTAGAAAGTTTAATAAAAAAAGTAAGAAAAAAAATGCCTAAAAAAATAAAGATTGAGGTTGAAGTAGAAAATATAAGTCAACTAAAACAGGTAATAAAACTGGATGTGGATATTATTATGTTGGATAATATGAGGGGAGAAATACTCAGGAAAGCAGTAGAAATGATACATCAAAAGAGGAATAAAGAAAGCGTTTTGCTGCCTCTTATTGAAGTTTCCGGGGGAATAAATTTAGAAAATATAAAACAACTTGCTTTGTTGGGGATAGAGAGAATTTCCATTGGCAAGCTTACTTCCGAACCAAAGGCGTTGGATATAAGTATGGAGATAAAGTGAAGACGGTTGATAAAGACAGTTTAATTGGTTGAATTGGTTTAGATTAGTTAGTTAAAGACAAAAGATAAAGACAGTTAAAAGACGGTTGAATTGGTTTAAATTTGTTTAAATTGGTTTGATTGGTTGGAAAAGATAAAAGACAAAAGATAAAGACAGTTAAAAAACGTTTGAATTGGTTTAGATTGGTTTTATTGGTTGGAAAAGATAAAAGACAAATTTTTGGTAGTCGCAGGCTTTAGCCTGCGGAATTTCTCCGTCGAGAACGCAGGCTAAAGCCTGCGGCTACCACATAAAAATCAGAATTACGACACAGTCTCCGAGTGCGGAATGACCCGCCTTACTGTCTGGCAGGCAAGCAGAATATTGTATTTTGCAGAAGTCTATATAAAAATTGAAAAAAGGGGGAATATTTTGAGCAATAGAGTTCTTTCTATTCTAAGAAAAAATAAAGATGAGTTTTGTTCCGGAGAGGAATTGGCTAAACAATTAAAGATTTCCCGTACTGCTGTTTGGAAACATATCAGAGCTTTAAGAAAAGAAGGATATAGTATCTCATCACATAAGAAGAGGGGATATGTATTAGAAGCAATTCCCGATCTTCTCTTGCCTGAAGAAATACAATACAATTTAAGAACTGAAATTTTAGGGAAAAAAATTTATTATTTTTCTCAGACCGATTCTACTATTGACCAGATGAAAAAATTAATTGAAAAGCAGATACCCGAAGGGACCTTGGTTGTTGCTGAAAGACAGTTGTTAGGCAGGGGGAGGTTGCAAAGAAAATGGGAATCTCCGTTTGGGGGAGTATGGTTCTCTGTTTTTTTAAAACCGAATGTTTTGCCTGCTTTAATTCCCCAGTTGAACCTGATTAGTGCACTGGTGGTAGCCAGGACGATTAAAAGCAGGACAGGGATAGAAGCATGTTTAAAATGGCCTAACGATGTAGTAATTAAATGTCAAAAAAAAGGTGATTATCCGTTTAAAAAAATTTGCGGAATATTAATAGAAATGAATGCCGAAATGGATAAAATTAACCATCTTATTTTAAGTTTTGGTATTAATGTGAATATTACCGGAGAACAATTTCCTGTCAGCCTTAGGGATAAAGTTGTTTCTTTGCATGAATTATTAGGCAGAGAAATTTCCCGGGTAAATTTTTTAAAAGAACTATTGCGAAATCTGGAAGAAGTTTATTTAAAGTTTAAAGAAGGAAATACTACATTTTTATTAAAAGAGTATAAAAAAAATTCAATAGTTTTGGGTAAAAAAATAAAGGTAATTTTTCCGGATAAGCAGGTTGTTACCGGAAAAGCGGTGGACATTGATAAAGAAGGAGCATTGATTTTAAAATCCGGAGGAAAAAAGGAAAGAGTAGTTGCCGGAGAGATAAATTTATTGAATTGATTAAAAAAAATGAAAAGAGAAAACTGAGTGAAGAGAATAAATAAAATTATTATTTTATTGCTTTTACTGCTGTTTTTGCCTGTAGGAAAAACATTAGCTTTGATTGTTCCCGGAACATATAAAAAAAGCAAAAGGCAAATTATTACTCAGACTGCAAAAAAAACCGCTTATAAAAACAGTCAGGCCTATCTCAACTGCTTTGCGCACTGTACTCGCTTTAGGGAAAAATACGGTAAAAAATGGAAAATGCAGTATAATCACTTAACCGGGGCGATAAAAAGTATCTGGGGTTATAAAACATTGCCTCAGGCAGGAAAGCCGGAAGAAGCAGCGAAAAACTTCATTATTAAAAATAAAGATTTATTTAGAATAAATTTCGATAATCTTAATTTAAAAGAAACAAGCAGGCATAAAAGATACCGGCACATTAAATACAGGCAAACCTACCAGGGGATTCCGGTAGAAAGAGGAAAGGTTTTAGTGCATCTTTTAGCGGATAATAGTATTGTGGCAGTGAATTCCTCTTATTTTACCGAGATTGATTTAGAAACAAAACCGGGTATTTCTAAAGAAAAAGCCTTAGCTTTAGTAAAAAGTGACTTGCAAATTAAATCCATTCCGCTTAAAACCCCTCAGATTTTATTGGTTGTCTTTCCTGACCGGGAAAAAGAAAAATATTACTTAGCCTGGAAGGTAAGGATACGTTTAAACAATCCTTTAGGGGATTGGATTTGTTTTGTAGAGGCAAATACGGGTGAAATTTTATTTAAATATAATAATTTGCGTTTTGGTACGGTTTCAGGTATGATTTTTCCTAATGACGGAGATGATACTTTAGTAAGTAGGCCGTTTGCCGGGGAATATGTTGTTGTAGATAGTACAATAATAGAAATTACGGATGAGAATGGAAATTACAGTGAAGGCAGTGGAAGCAGTTTTACTTCCCAGTTAGCCGGCCCGTATGTTAAGGTTTATAATGATGACCAGACAGAGGTATCTATTTCTACGGATGTAGCCAGTTTTAACTGGAGTTATTTGCCCGCAGATAGTGAAACATCAGAAGTAAATATGTTTTATCATGTAAACTCTATTCACCATTATTTTAGCCAGGTAGTGAGTTCCTTTACCGGAGTAGATTATCAGATGGAGGCCTGGGTACATAATAATGAGGGTGGATCGGATGGGGCGTTTAATTGTTATTACGACCCTTCTAACGGTAATATTTATTTTGGTGATGGAGGAGGGGTATTTGGAAATTTTGCTTACGCCTGTGATGTAATTTATCATGAGTATACCCATGCGGTAGTCCATCATATTTATGAGTTGGTTTATTATGGGCAGTCAGGGGCAATGGATGAGGCCTTAGCGGATTATTTTGCAGCTACTTATACGGAGGATTCTGTTATCGGAGATTGGGTCTTACCTGTTGTTTATCAGAGGGATTTATTAACCGCTTTTAAAAGGTATCCGGATCACTGGGTAGGCGAAGTACACGATGATAGTTTAATTTACTCCGGGGCATTATGGGAGTTTAGAGCAGCAGTAAGTTCTACTACGGTTAATGAGATAGTTTTTGATTCGTTGTTTTTCCAGCCGGATAGTTTTCAGACCGGACTGCAGGCGATTTTACTTACGGATGATGATGATAATGACCTTTCTAACGGGACACCTAATCAGACGGCAATAGAG
>JAGLHV010000111.1 GCA_023143305.1 bacterium
TATCTGCTGGAATCTTTTCTTATTATCCGAATTTACCCTTAACTAATGTAGAGAGAATTGAAATAATTTTAGGGCCTGCCTCTGCGATATATGGGGCTAACGCTTTTACCGGAGTGGTAAATATAATAACTAAATCAGCAAAAGACATTGATGGCCTTTCTTTTTCTATGGCGGGAGGAAATTTTGCCAGTCAGTTTTATAGAATGAGTTGGAGTAAAGAAGGAGAGGAACTGGATATTCTGTTTGCTGCAGATTTTTATAAAACCAATGGAGAAAAATTATATGTGGGAAATACTTTTTACGAAGATTATAATTTTTTAGGAAAAATTGTTTTTGCTGACTTTACTTTATTATTAGGTCATCGCAGAATAAGTCGTGGGTTGCCGGGACCTATAGATAATATTACCCCTGATAATAAGGAAGAAATCAGAGAAATTTTTGTGCATGGTATAAGAGATGTGGAAATAAATGACAAAATAAACCTGTTAATTAGGGGATATGTGAATAAAAGGAATCACATAATGGAAATGGTTAATATTGAGGATATTAAAGAGAACAGTGTCGGAATGAATATACAAAATAATTGGCAAATTACTCCGGAAAACCTATTTATTTTTGGTTTGGATTATCGCTATGATGGTGCTACCGCAGTAGTATTAGGTGGAAAACGGGAGGTAACAAATATCGCTGTATATTTGCAAAACAAGTTAAAACCCATTGAGGAATTAACTTTTACCATGGGAACAAGGTATGATAATCATTCTAAATACAAAAATGAAAGCAGTCCACAAATTGGTATAGCTTATAATCTTTATAGAACGATTCTCAGAGCTTCCTATGGCGAAGGATTTAGAGCTCCTGATTTCTTTGAAGTATATGGCGATATGTGGTATAGTGCCCGGAGGCGTGCAGTAGGAAATGAAAATCTCATCCCGGAAAGAAAAGCTATTTTTGAATTAGGAGTCGGCCATAAATTTGCCAGGGTTCTGGAAGGAGAGGTAATCTTATTTACTCAAAAAATAGAGAATTTAATAGTTAGCAGAACTAATTTTGTAGGGAGTGTTTGGCAATTTGATAAGATAAATAAAAATGAGGCGGAAATAGAGGGGATAGAATTAAAAGTAGGTAGTGAATATTACAATTGGAAAGGCTATCTTTCTTATGTTTATCAGGAAACCCGGGATAGAGAGGCCGGTAGAGAATTAGACTATATTCCCAGAAACAAACTAAATTTGGGGGTTAAACACAGAATAAATGATGATATTCGTGTTAATGCAAATATATACTGTGTGGATCAAAGGAAATATTCCGTATCTTCTTTACGGATGGACCGGTTGGCTGCTTATGCGATTGTAGATAGCAGAGTAATGGCAAAATTGCGGGAAAATATAAATTTATCCTTTTCCGTTTATAATATTTTTGATACAAAATATGAAGAAATAAAAGATTATCCCACGATAGGGAGGAATTTCTTTATAGAAGTTGGATATACGTTTTAAAAAAAACTAGTATTTAAATCAAAAAAAGGGGAGAATTAAAGTCTCCCCTTTTTTTATGCGAACAGAAAAAAGCGGGAACAAAACAATAGAGGGTTATAGCTGATTTTTTCATCGATAACTCCATAATAAATATTTTTTTGTTGACAAGATAAGAGGGTTATGGTATATTGTTAGGGAAGGCTAACATTTATCTAAAATACTATAACACTGGGAGTAGGGGGGATGAATTTTTTAAGCCCAAGTTTAGAAGATTATTTGGAAACTATTTTAATAAATTCCTTTCGGGGAAAAGTAGTTAGAGTGAAAGATATTGTTAAATCTTTGAATGTCAAAGCCTCTTCGGTAATTGGGGCAATAAAGATTTTAAGTAGTAAGGGACTGGTTAATCACGAAAAATACGGCTATATTGAACTTACTGCTAAAGGAAATATTGCGGCGGAGAAAATTTACCAAAAACATCAGGTATTATTTAATTTTTTTCATAAGATATTAGGGATTGATATTAAGGCAGCAATAAAAGATGCCTGCCAGGTAGAACATTATATAGGGGAAGAAACAGTAAAAAAAATTGCTCAGTTAGTAGAATTCACTGAAACCCTTTCTCCCCAAAAAAGGGATTTATGGTTTTCTGATTTTCATAATTTTATTAAGAAAGGTTCTTTAAATCAAAAAGAAATTACCCGGAAAAAGGGGCAAAAGGAGGAGAAAAAGACGATGCCGTTAGTTTTTACTTTAGATAAATTAAAAATTGGACAGAAAGCAGCAATTATTAAAATAAACCCTAAATCCGTAATAAAAAAACAGTTATTAAGTATGGGGGTTGTTCCCGGGATAGAAATAGAGGTTTGCAAAGTAGCTCCTTTGGGGGACCCGATAGATATAAAAATAAAGGGGTATCATTTATCATTAAGAAAAGAAGAAGCTGCTCACATTGAAGTGGAGGTGTTAAAATAATAATGAAACCTCTAAGTTGCGTATTATCCGGGGAAAAAGTAGAGATTGTGGAAATAAGGGGGGGAAGAGGGTTGGTTACCAAATTACTTAATATGGGTTTTTATCCGGGGGTGAAAATAGCAGTGGTTTCCAATAATGGTTATGGTCCGCTCATTGTGGCTAAAAAGGAGATACGGTTGGGATTAGGTTTTGGGATGGCACAAAAAATTTTTGTAAAAGAGTAAAGAAAAGCGAAATAAATAGGAGAAATTTAGTGAAGAAAAAAATTAAAATTGCTTTAGCCGGAAATCCTAATTCCGGAAAAACTACGGTTTTTAATAATTTAACCGGTGCCCGTCAGCATGTAGGTAATTGGCCGGGAGTAACCGTAGAGAAAAAAGAAGGAAGCTTTTTTTATGAAGGCCGGGAGTTTGATATAATTGATTTGCCGGGAATATATAGTTTAACTTCCCATTCTCTGGATGAAAAGGTTGCCCGGGATTTTTTGCTGGAAGAAAAACCCGATGTAGTAGTAGTAATTATTGATGCTTCTAATTTGGAAAGAAATCTTTATCTGGCAGTGCAATTGCTGGAGTTAGAGGTAAATTTAGTCTTGAGTTTAAACATGATTGACCTGGTTAAAAAAAAGGGAATGAAAATTGACATGGAAGAACTTTCCCGGGTAATGAATATTCCTGTAATAGAAACGATTGCCAATAAAGGGAAAGGAATGGATGAATTAAAAGCAGCGATTAAAAGTAGTTGTAATCAGGAAAAAGCAGTTACTTTTAAGATCGATTATAATAATGATATCGAGAAAGAAGTCGAGAAGTTATCTCAGGTTTTAAAAGAAAAGAAAATATTGGAAAACTATTCCCGGAGGTGGCTGGTATTAAAACTCCTGGAACAAGATGAAAATATTCTGGAAAAAGTTAAGAAGTTAGAGGATAAAGACGAAGTAACAAATAAAATTACTGAAACAATAACTAAGCTGGAAAAACATTTTGGGTATGATTTAGAAACGGCGATTGTGCAGAGAAGATATGCTTTTTTAAGGGGTTTGGTAAAGGAATGTTGTACACATGTCGTGGGAATAAAAGAAAGAAAAGAAATTACCGATAAAATTGATCAAATAGTAACTAATAAGTTTTTGGGAATTCCTATTTTTTTAGGATTGATGTGGGCTTCTTTTCAGCTGGTATTTACTTTGGGGTCCCCATTAGCTGATTTAATTGATGCTTTTTTTGGGTGGGTAGGAGAGATAATATCTTTGGGACTTACTGCATTAAGTGCTCCTGGATGGATTAGTTCTTTACTGGTGGATGGTATTATTGGTGGGGTAGGCTCGGTATTAGTTTTTTTACCTAATATATTGCTTTTATTTTTAATTATATCTGTTTTGGAGGGATCCGGGTATATGGCCCGGGCAGCATTTATTATGGATAGAGTGATGCATGCCATGGGATTACACGGGAAATCTTTTATTCCGATGATGTTAGGGTTTGGTTGTAATATTCCCGGGATTATGGCAGCCAGGACACTGGAATCAGAGAAGGACAGAATTCTCACTATTTTAGTTAACCCTTTAATGTCTTGTGCCGCAAGATTACCTATTTATACCCTTTTTGCCGGAGTTTTTTTTGCTAGACATCAGGGATTAGTGGTGTTTTCTCTTTATTTTATGGGAATAGTATTAGCTATAGTAGTTGCCAGAATTTTTAAAAGTATTTTTTTTAAACAAGAAATAGCTCCTTTGATAATGGAATTACCTCCTTACAGATTGCCACAGGTAAAAAGTGTTTTAATTCATATGTGGGAAAAAGGAAGTCTTTTTTTAAAAAAAGCGGGGACGATTATTTTTGCAGGGGTGATAATTATTTGGGTATTAGCCTCTTTACCCCCGGGAGTAGAATATGCAGCCAAAGAAAGTTTAATTGGTAAGTTGGGTTCCTTAATTGCCCCGTTATTTTCCTTAGCCGGTTTTGGGACCTGGCAGGCAGCAGTATCGCTGCTTTTTGGCATAGTAGCTAAAGAAATAGTAGTGGGGACTTTAGGGACTTTGTATGGAGTAGAAGGAATAGGATTAAAAAGTGTAATTTTACAGCAATTTACTCCTCTTTCTGCTTATGCTTTTATGGCCATGTCCTTAATCTATGTTCCCTGTATTGCCGCAATTGCCACCATAAAGAAAGAGACTAACTGGAAGTGGACTGCATTAGCGGTAGGATATAGTTTAATCCTTGGCTGGATAGTGGCGGTCTTGATTTATCAAATAGGTAGTTTGTTTATTTAAAGGGATACAAAAAAGAAAGAAAATTTTTTTTGGGATTAAATATAGGTAATCCTAAAAAAGATAGCAAAGACTAAAACAAAGAAAAAAATAAAGAAGGAGGTGAGTAATACAAAATTTACACTGAAAAAAAATTGAATTTTAATAAAGGAGGAAGTTAAAGAATGTTTAGAAAAGCAAGGTTGTTGATGGCAGGAATGGTATTAATCGCATCTTTGGGAGTAAATAGCTGTTACTGTCTGGCAGAGGAAATCGAACAGACTGAAGAAGTTAAGCAGGTGGAGAAAGAGGAGCAGGAAGTTTTAAAATTAGAAGAGGTAGTGGTTACCGGGACTAAAACGGAAAGAAAGTTAAAAGATACTCCGGTGAGAACTGAGGTCCTAACAGCACAGGATATTGAAGATAAAGGGGCAATTAATCTTTATCAAATTTTGGAAGGGGTTCCGGGTGTAAGGGTTGAACAACAATGTTCTTATTGTAGTTTTACCGTTGTTAGAATGCAGGGACTGGAAGCAGGACATGTTCAGGTGTTAATTGATGGACAACCGATTTTTTCGGGATTAGCAGGGGTTTATGGTTTAGATCAGATTCCTGC
>JAGLHV010000112.1 GCA_023143305.1 bacterium
TCAGCATAAATATGAGCCCCTCTTTTTTGAGCATGTTCTAATGATTCCAGGACTACTATTCCCGCCCCTTCCCCCATTATAAATCCATCTCGCTGAGCATCAAAAGGACGGGAAGCTTTTTGCGGTGCGTCATTTCTCGTAGATAATGCTTTCAGAGAACAAAAGCCTGCAAAACCTAAGGGAGTAATAGCCGCCTCTGCTCCTCCGGCAATCATTACCTCTGCATCACCATAACGAATAAAACGCATAGCTTCTCCTATAGCATGACTCGAACTGGCACAAGCAGAAGAAAGTGAAAAATTAGGACCTTTCATTCCATAAAGTATAGCAATTTCTCCCGGAGCTATATTAGTTATTATTTTCGGAATTAAAAAAGGACTCACCCGTCGCGGCCCTTTATCCAGAAGGACCTTATGTTCATTCTCAATAGTCTGAAGTCCTCCCATCCCGCATCCGAGAATGACTCCTACCTGGTAAGGATCTTCTTCTTCCATTTTCAATCGAGCATCTTCTATTGCCAGTTTACCTGAGGCTAAAGCAAATTGAACAAATCGATCCATTCGCTTTATCTTTTTTTTCTCTATATAAAGTTCCGGTTGAAAATCTTTCACTTCTGCATCAATGTGGGAATTATATTTAGTTACATCAAAAAAAGAAAGTTGCCCCACTCCCGATTCCCCGGCTAATAATGCTTTCCAGAATTTATCCTTTCCTATCCCAATAGGAGAAATAACATCCATCCCGGTAATTACTACTCGTCGTTTCATCTTCTCTCCTTAATTTCTTTTATATTTAGCTTCTTTTTTAGTTTTATTTTTTGATTATTGGTATTCAATATGAATTGAAAAATAAATTTTTCCCATAAATTATCTATAAAAGAAACTGTAAGGGTGGCAAGGTATAAACAAACCTTATCACCCTTTTACTTGTTCCACCACCTTCAATTTGCTTTTCTTTTAAAAAGCTTTAAAAAACTTATCTGCTTACCTCTTTATCAAGACGAAAACAAACATTTTAAAACAATTGTATAGATTTACAACCTATTCAAATCACCTATTTCAATCCATTATTTATTAATCAATACTAATTTTTATTGATTAACCCGAGCTTTTATATACTCAAGTGCTTTACCTACTGAATCCAATTTTTCTGTCTCTTCTTCAGGTATTTCTATGTCAAACTCTTCTTCTAAAGCAATTATTAATTCTACTGTATCCAAAGAATCTGCACCCAGATCGTTAACGAAAGAAGCTTGCGGAGTAACCTGCTCAGCATCCACTCCTAACTGGTCAACTATTATTTCCTTTACTCTATCTTCTACTCCCATTCTTTTCTCACCTCCTATCCTAAAACTATTTTTTTTTCTATATAGCCATTCCACCATCTAATTTAACTACCTCACCGGTAATATAATTAGATTCATCGGAAGACAAAAAAACACATAAATCAGCAACATCCTCTGCTTCCCCAAAACGCTTTAAAGGTATTTGTTGATTTATCTTTTCTTTTATTTCCGGAGATAACTTATCTGTCATTTTAGTACGAATAAAACCCGGAGCAATAGCATTAACATTAATATTACGTGAAGCAAATTCCTTAGCCCATGACTTGGTTAAAGAAATTACTCCACCCTTTGAAGCTGCGTAATTAGATTGCCCCGCATTGCCGATTATTCCTATAATAGAAGCAATGTTTACTATCTTTCCCCACCGCTGCTTCATCATCGACCGTATAACTGTTTTTGTACAATTAAAAACACCTTTGAGGTTAATACTTATAACTTTGTCCCAATCTTCTTCTTTCATTCGTAGCAATAAATTATCGCGGGTAATCCCGGCATTGTTAATTAATATATCAATTCTACCAAATTTGTCAAGTATTTTTTTTACCATTTCTTCTACGGAAGAAATTTGCGACACATCTACAGCAACAGCTAAGGATTCTCCACCTTGCTCGGTTATTTGAGAAGCAGTATTTAAACTAAATTCTTCAATAACATCGGCTACTACGACTTTCGCGCCTAACCGGCTAAATTTTAAAGCAACAGCTTTCCCAATTCCTCCCCCCGCACCGGTAACCAAAACCACTTTTTCTGCTAATCCCATTTTTTACCTCCTCTCTTCCGATATACTTTAAATTATTTATTTTTATATTTTAAAATTAATCCAATAACAAAAATATTTTTCAATCTTTAATTTTTTAACACCTGTAATGCCTTTTCCAATGTACTTTGATTTTCTATGTTTACTACTTTTACATCCTTATTAATCCGGCGCAAGAGACCTGATAAAACTCTCCCCGGACCTACTTCAATAAAAACATTTACACCATAATCAATCATTTTTAAAATACTTTTTTCCCATAATACAGGATTATCAATCTGTTTTATTAAAGCTTTCTTTATGTCTTGCTCTTTAAAACTTAATTCTGCATTATAATTCATTATAACAGGAATCCTTGCATTTTTAAACTCTACCTTTTCCACTTCCCGGGAAAATTTTTCTTCGGCAGAAAACATTAATTTAGAATGAAAAGGACCACTCACATTTAAAAGAATTGCTCTTTTAGCCCCCGCCACCCGGGCAAGGTTTGTCACTCTCTCACAAGACTCATTATGTCCGGCAACAACAATTTGCTGAGGAGAATTAAAATTTACCGGCTCTACAACTAAATTCATTTCCTTTTCCACCTTGCTGCAAATTTCTTCTACTATTTCTTTTTTTAACCCAATAATTGCTGCCATTTTTCCGGGATTTTCCAAAGAAGCCTGTTTAATTAATTTTCCTCTTTGATTTATAAGAGCTAATATAGCAGAAAAGTCTAAAACATTTGCCGCAAATAAAGCAGAATATTCTCCTAAACTATGCCCTGCCACTGCTACTATTTTATCACTCAAATCCGGCAAACAATTTTGTATAAATACTTTTAAAAAAGCAATACTGGTAACAAAAATTGCAGGTTGAGTAATTTCGGTTTTTTGCAAATCAGCTTCATTTCCTTCGAAAATATATTTTTCTAAATCAAAATCCAGAAGATCATTCGCTTGCTGAAAAACTTCTCTGGCTACATCATAATTATCAAAGAACTCTTTTCCCATACCAACATATTGAGACCCCTGTCCGGGAAAAAGTAAACCGATTTTAATCCCCTGATCAATAGATTTTAATTCTTCTTGCATCTTTTATTTCCTATCTCTGCTAAAATATAAATACAGCTTGTTTAAACAAGATTATTTTCATTTTATTAAGTACAAAACTACCAACGAATTAAACAAGCACCACTGGTAAAACCTGCACCAAAAGCCACCAACATCAAAAGATCGCCCTCCTTTATGTCCTTTTCTCTAATTACCTCATCTAATCCTACTGCCGTAGTCGCTGCTGACATATTTCCATATTTATGAATATTTAAAAAAACCCTTTCCATAGAAACCCCTACCCTCTTCGCCACAGCATTAATTATCCGGGTATTAGCCTGATGAGGAATAATAAATTTAACATCTTCCCATTTCAAATTATTTCTGCTGACAACCTCATTTGCTGCTTTAATCATTGATTGAATAGCTATCTTAAAAACTTCATTCCCTTTCATTTTCAAAAAATGAAGCCTTTCCTTTACTGAATTTTCTGTTGCCGGTATCCTTGAACCACCGGCAGGCATATTTAATAGACCCTGATAATTCCCATCAGAATTTAAATATATCTCCATAAGCCCCCTCTGGGTTTCTTCTCTACGCAATACAGCAGCACCTGCCCCATCACCAAACAAAATACAAGTATTCCTATCCTGCCAATCAGTAACACTGGAAAGTGTCTCTGCAGCAACTACCAAAGCAGTCTTGTAAGTCCCCATCTGAAGATATTGCTTAACACAAGAAAGACCATAAATAAATCCGGTACAAGCGGCATTTAAATCAAAACAAACGGCATTCTTAGCCCCCAACTTAGCCTGAAGAACGCAGGCGGTAGAAGGAAAAGGCATATCCGGAGTAATTGTAGCAACAACCAGTAATTCTATTTCTTCCGGCTTAAGACCCGCTGTTATTAAAGCTTTTTTACTTGCTTCCAATGCCAGGTCACTGGTCGCTTGATTATCAGCAGCTATTCTTCTCTGTCGAATACCGGTCCTGGTAATAATCCATTCATCATTAGTATCTACCATTTTTTCTAAATCAGAATTAGTCAAAATTTTTTCCGGCAAATAAGAACCGGTACCAATTATTCTTGCTTTATACAATTTTATTCACCATTATATTTATTAATTTGGGCACAAATCTCTTGATTAATACTTTTAGAAATTAATTCAAAAGCTACCCTAATTGCACTTTTAATTGCTTTGTCACTGGAACTTCCGTGGCAAATAATAGAAAGCCCGCTAACGCCTAATAAAGGTGCTCCTCCATATTCTTCATAATTAATTTTCTTTTTGATATTTTTAAATGCTTTTTTTAATGAATATGCAGCTATTTTCCATAACGTTTTTCTCTTAATTTCCTCTTTAATCATGGTCAACATCATTTCAGATAATCCTTCTGCAAATTTCAAAATCATATTTCCCACAAAGCCATCGCATATTATTACATCGGCCTTTCCCTTGAGAATATCTTTGGCTTCTACATTACCCACAAAATTCAAACCGCTTTTTTCTAATAAATTATAACTATTTACTCTCAGTTCATCCCCTTTAGTTGCTTCCCCTCCGATATTTAAAAGACCAATTCTGGGATAATCTATTCCAAAAATATCTTTAAAATAAACACTACCCATAATCGCAAATTGAAGTAAATGCTTAGCTTTACAATCAACATTTGCTCCTGCATCAATTACAGTACACATGCCTTTTAAAGTAGGAAGTAAAGTAGCAATCGCCGGCCGATTTACCCCGGGTAATCTTTTTGAGTGCATTAAACTTGCGGCCATTATCGCCCCCGAATTACCGGCGGAAACACACGCCTTTGCTTTCCCTTCTTTAACTAATCGTAAAGCAACCATAATGGAAGAATCTCTTTTTTGCCGGCAAGCATAAGCAGGTGAATCATCCATGCTTATAATTTCCGAAGCGTGAACAACTTCTAAGGTTAGTTTGGAAATATCAAATAGTTTTAATTCTCTTTTTATTAGCTTTTCATCACCCACTAAAACTACTTTGTAACCATACTCCTCACAAGACTGCACCGCTCCCCTTATTATTGCTTCTGGAGCATTATCACCACCCATTACATCAACTGCAATCCACATTTAATTCCTCCAGAAAATTTTCTATTTCTTCTTTTCCTTCTTTT
>JAGLHV010000113.1 GCA_023143305.1 bacterium
AACTATTAATCTAAAGGAGGAATTTAAAATGGGAAGTATAAAAGGAACAAAAACAGAAAAAAATCTTTTGGCATCTTTTGCCGGAGAATCACAAGCAAGAAATCGTTATACTTATTTTTCTTCTGTCGCCAGAAAAGAAGGATATGAACAAATAGCAGCGATATTCTTAGAAACTGCGGACAATGAAAAGGAACATGCTAAAAGATTCTTTAAATTCCTGGAAGGCGGGGAAATAGAAATTGCAGCAAGCTATCCTGCCGGAGTTATTAATGATACCGCAGCTAATCTGGAAGCTGCCGCAGCAGGGGAAAATATGGAATGGACCAAACTTTATAAAGAAGCGGAAAAAACGGCCGGAGAGGAAGGATTTGAAGAAATAGCTGATTTATTTAAAGAAATAGCTGAAGTAGAAGAAGAGCATGAAAAACGCTACCGAAAATTACTTAAAAATATAAAAGAATGCAAGGTTTTTCAAAAAGATACCGTGGTTAAATGGAAATGCCGCAATTGTGGATATGTTCACGAAGGAAAAGAGGCCCCTCAACTATGCCCGGCTTGTGCCCATCCGCAAAGTTATTACGAATTGCTCTGTGAAAATTATTAAAAATCTTCTCAAAGGAGAACAAAATGGAGATAAAGATTTATTCTACACCAACCTGTCCTTATTGCAAAATGGCTAAAGAATATCTTTCTTCTAAAGGGATTGCTTACCAGGATTTAGATATTTCTGCTAATAATGTTGATAAGGAAGAAATGCTAAAAGTATCAGGACAAATGGGGGTTCCTGTTATCGTGATTAACAGTGAAGTAATTGTTGGATTTGACCGAGCCCGTATAGATTCTCTTATCGGTAAATAAAAAGAGGATATTTTTATGAGTAAAATTTATGATTTAATAATTTTAGGAGCAGGTCCTGCCGGAATAACTGCTGCGGTGTATGCAGCAAGAAAGAAATTAGATTTTTTGTTAATTACTTTGGATATCGGCGGTCAGGCTGCGTTAAGCGGATATATTAAAAATTATACCGGTTATCAGTTTATTAGCGGACCGGAACTTGCTTTAAAATTTCAGGAACATATGAATTCTTTTGCAATAGAAATAAAAATGCCGGAAAGAGTAAAGGAAATAAAACAGGAAAATAATTTAATAAAAACAATCACCGAAAAGGAAACGTATGGGTCAAAAACTCTCATTGTGGCTACCGGAAAACGGTCAAGGGAATTAAATGTAGAAGGAGAAAAGGAGTTTAAAAACAAAGGAGTTACTTATTGTGCTACTTGCGACGGACCTATATTTAAAGAAAAAAATGTAGCGATAATCGGGGGGGGAAACTCCGGGCTGGATGCCGCCCTGCAAATGATGAAAATTTCTCCCAAAGTATATTTAATTAATGCCACAGCCCAACTTACCGGTGATGAGGTAATGATAGAAAAAGTAAAAGAAGCCGATAATGTGGAAATATGGAATAATTCTCAAGTAAAGAAAATTTACGGGAATGTTTTTGTAAGAGGAATAGAAATAGATAAAGAAGGTAAATTATACAATTTTAATGTAGAAGGCATTTTTGTAGAAATTGGTTTGATTCCCAGCTCGGAATTTGCTAATTGTCTAAAACAAAATCAGTGGAAAGAAATACTTATTGATTGTTATAATAAAACAAGTATAGAGGGTATTTTCGCTGCAGGAGATGTGACTAATGTACCGGAAAAACAAATTATTATTGCTTGCGGCGAAGGTTCTAAATCTTGTTTGTCAGCCTTTAAATATTTATCAACCCGTAAATTCTAGAGGATAATATGCAAATTATCTTAAATATTATTAAAGAAGCATATTTTTTATTAAACCAAATGTCAGTATATCTGGTTTTTGGTTTTTTATTTGCCGGGATTTTACATATTTTTATACGAGAAGAAATAATTGCTAAACATCTGGGTAAAAATAATTTTCTGTCGGTAATAAAAGCATCTCTATTTGGTATTCCTTTACCTCTTTGCTCCTGTGGGGTAATTCCTGCAGCGTTGTCTTTACGCAAAAGCGGAGCAAGCAGGGGGGCGGTACTTTCTTTTTTGATTTCCACTCCCACCACCGGAATTGATTCTATTTTTGCTACCTACGCTTTGCTGGGTGGAGTTTTTACTGTTTATCGGGTATTGGCTTCTTTTGTCATTGCCGTATTTGCCGGGATATTGGCCAATTTATTTTTAAAAAAAGAAGAGCCCCCTTTTAATTCCAGCGATAATAAATATAAGTGCAAACTTTGTCATAATAATGAGCATTCTCCGTTAAAACATAGTATTTCAAAGAGAATTAAAGGTGTTTTTACTTACGCCTTTGGCGATCTTTTAGGGGATGTTAGTAAATGGCTGCTAATCGGTATTTTAATTGGCGGAATAATATCATATCTTATTCCGGAAACATTGGTTATGCGTTATCTTGGCTCCGGATGGCAATCGATATTTATTATGCTTTTGGTGGGAATACCAATGTATGTATGTTCTTCCGGTTCCCTGCCTATAGCAGCAGCATTAATCTTAAAAGGAATGAACCCCGGAGCAGCCTTTGTCTTTCTTTTAGCCGGTCCGGCTACAAATTCAGTAGCTCTCACCGTTATTGCTAATCAGTTTGGAAAAAAAACTGTTTTTATTTTTTTAATTTCAATTATCGGATGCGGGCTGGGATTGGGTTTTTTGTTAAATTATGTATGGGGTTTTTTAAATATTGATATCACCCAACACATAGCACAGCATACTGCTATGATTCCTTTCTGGATGAGCACCATAGCCAGTATTTTTTTATTATCAGGTATGTTATTTAATATCATCAAACAAAAAAAACAATAATTTTATTAATTGTATTGCAAACAATAACAAAAGCTTGTATAATGCACTACATGTAAAAAAAGAGGAAAATCTAATTATGATGGTAATTATTGTATTAATATTAATTATTATTGGGATCATTTTGTTTTTACAACAAAAGAAGGATTAGCTTTTTCCCTGGCATTCTCATATTTATTTTTAAATTTTAAATAAAATAATAGGAAGGAGTAAATTGTAGATGCGTAAAGAAACAGATGTTTTAGTCTTAGGAGGAGGTCCTGCCGGAATAATAAGCGCGGTTACTGCCCGAAAATATTATCCCAACAAGAAAATTGTAGTAATCAAAAGTATAGAAAAAGGCGTTGTCCCCTGTGGTATTCCCTATATGTTTTCTACCTTAAAAAATCCGGAAGAAAATAAACTGGGTAATGCCGCACTGGAAAAAAACAATGTTGAAGTATTCGTAGATGAAGCGGTTAAAATAGAACGCAAAGATAGAGTTGTTACTACTAAAAAGAAAGATACCTATCATTATGAAAAATTAATTTTAGCAGTTGGTTCAGACCCGATTGTACCACCTATTCCCGGTATTGATAAAAAGGGTATTTATCCTGTGTATAAAGAAATGGATTATCTTAAAAATGCTGTGGAAACTTTTAAAAAAGCAAAAAATATTTTAGTCCTGGGTGGGGGATTTATCGGCATAGAATTTGCTGATGAATTGGCTAAATTAGATGGAGTTAATGTTTGCTTAGCAGAAATGTTACCCGATTTATTAAATAATTCTTTTGATAGCGAATTTTCTGAATTAGTAGAGGAGAAGTTAAAAGCAAACGGGGTAAAAGTATTGACTAATGTAAAGGTGGAAGGTTTTTTAGGCAATGACGCAGTAGAAAAGGTTAAATTATCTAATGGGAGCGAAATAGCCGTTGATTGTGTTGTTTTAGGCATTGGGGCCTTTCCCAATACAAAAATAGCTAACGAAGCAGACTTAAGATTGGGTATGGGTAAAGGAATATGGGTAGATGAATATATGAGAACGGTAGATTCAAATATTTTTGCAGTAGGGGATTGTGCCGGAAAAAGAGATTTTTTTACGCGCAAAGATGCTCCGGTAATGCTTGCTTCAACCGCAACTGCAGAAGCCAGGATCGCAGGCTCGAATCTCTATCAATTAAAAGTTGTTCGTGAAATTAAAGGAACAATTGCTATATATTCAACGTATATCAATGATTTAGCCTTAGCTTCAGCCGGCCTTACCGAAAATAATGCCAGAAAAGAAGGTTTTGAAATTGTAGTGGGTATGGCTAATAGCGTTGATAAACACCCGGCTACTATGCCTGATGCAAGTAAACTGAAAGTCAAATTGATTTTTTCCAGACAATCGGGAATTATAATGGGTGGACAGGTTGCCGGAGGAATATCCTGTGGTGAAATAATTAATATTATTGGAATAGCAATACAAAAAAGGATTTCTTTAACCGAATTGGAAACATTACAAATGGCTACTCATCCTTGTTTAACCAGTGCCCCGACGATGTATCCGCTGGTATTAGCTGCCCAGGATGCAACAAGCAAAATTTAAATTGTTCATTAAAAAATTTAAAAATAAAATTATTTTTGAAAAAGGCATATAATGTGCAACGCATATAAAAAGAGGGATTTAGTATGAACAAAGAATATATTCAAGTAATTACTACTACAGAAAAAAGTAAGGGGAGAAAGTGAAGATTTTTAAATTTATATTCGGCACAGTGATTTTATTGTTAATCTTTAGTATGGTTATTTTACCCCAAAGCCGGCAAATTATCGCAAAAGAAACAATAACCGATATCATTAATCCTTCGGAAAAAATCAATGAAGTATTAGATTGGTTCAGGGATGTTTATCTTAAACAACAGGATAAATTAGAAGAGGCTATTACTAAACTGAAAAATCGCACAATAGGTAAAACAGATAAAGCAAAAAGAAAAGAAATAAAAACGATTGTTAGTAAAAAAGAATTAGTAAATTTAAATAAGTTAACATGGGAATATACAAATGTTGGTATTCCTAACGCTTTAATCAAGATAGAAACTGTTTTTTTAAAACAGGAAGAAAAAATCGCAAAACTGGAATATTTATTAATAAAAGAAAAAGCCGGAAAATCTAAAAAAAATATGAGCAAAGAAATAAAAGAAAAAAAGAAAGCATATAAAGAAGCAAAGAAAAAATATAGGGAATTTTTAAAAAAAGCAAGACAGATTGATTAAAATAATAATAAAAATCTTTACTGAAACGTTTTTATATAGTACAATCAAAAAGAGGTTTTTGTATTTGGGATTTACTTATAATTATATTTAAAAATCTATTTAGATTTATTCCGGTAATTACGGAAAACCAAAAAAAGAAGGGGGTGTAAAAATGCATAATCAAGCTTATATGATGGG
>JAGLHV010000114.1 GCA_023143305.1 bacterium
TAACCATTTCTGTACCCAATGCTTCCAATTCAAAATTACCCTTGGTAGCTGTAGAATTGAGTTTTACAGGAAGTCCCACTGTATTTCTGAATATCCCGGTATCATTTCCGGTCTCAATTAAATTAAGCATCTCCTCATCCCCGGTACTACTATTAGATATAATTACACTTATCTGCTGCTGTGAACCATTGTGCATATTTTCATCATTATCGTTGACTGTAACAAAAATTTCATTTGTTTGGATACTATAAAAAGTTCTGTCTACACCACCACTATCGGTAAATCTGGTACTACTATCTTCAACCCACTGGATAGACGAGTTTGCATCCAGAAAATTATCGGTAAAGTTGCCCCGGGTGGAATTAATAAAAATTAAATCAGCATCGTTATTTACAGTTACATCATAGTTTCCGCTATCATCAAAAACACATCCGTCAAAGCTGTAATCTATACCATCCATCGTTAGATGACTACCCCCACTATCTACATTGTTAAAGGAGATATGGTCAAGTTTGATAACAGTAGCACTGTTAGCAACATTCAAGCCACTTATATCCAAATTACTAAAATTTGCATAATCACAATTTATGATGCCATTCACAATAAAACCCCAGAAAGTACTATCCCCACTATAAAACAAAGTCCTCTGATTGGTCTGCACCCCCCCGTTATATTTAGTGTCTTTGCATTTTCTACAATGAGTTCTGTCCCTATCGGTGTGTAATAAAATTCTATCTTTTTTTGCACATTGGCATCACCACTTCCAGAATATAATTCTGTATCGTATTGCCAGTTCGTTGTAACAGCAGGAATATTATAATCACCCCAAATCCTGACTAACCCTGGTATCTGGTCATGTTTTTGTGAAATAATCCAGCCTCCCACACTAAAATTCGTAGTATCTACTTCAGTCGTACTAGATAATTGACAATTTTTTAAAATAAGTGTGAAAGCACCAAAATTAGTTAAATAAATATCTCTCTGGGTATTTTCTCCTAAAGTACCAAAACTACAATCTATAAGTTCATTCCCTACATTACCATAGCCATAAAATCCAGTAGAATTACTATAAATTATATTTCCTGTCAATGTGTTATTATTGCTCCCGTTTAAAAAAACACCGTACGGATTATTATATGTAATGTTATTTATCAATTGATTATTATGACTATCACTAATATCAATCCCCGTCACATACCATTGATCATAACAAATATTATTATTTAAAATATTATTATTACTGTTTACAATTCTAATCCCGGCTATTTGATTATTATAACAAATATTATTGCTTAAAATATTATTACTTCCACCATAAACATTAATACCAGAACCAGCTTCCGTTCCTGAATTGTTATTATAACAATAATTCCCTTCAAATGTATTAGAAGAACAATTAGTAACCCAGATTCCTTCCCTATCACCGTCAACAACGGTATCAATAATTCCTTTACCGTTATTCGTATTGTTTTTTGAACATCCACTCATATAAATTCCATAGTTATAGTTATTGCTAATAATGCAACCCTTTATAAGGATCCCTTCACCAGGAATATTCCCATCAACATTCTCAATATATATTCCATATTTAGGAGCCCCAAAAATTCCCATTTCACTTATTTTACAATATTGTAATAGAGTTTGAGAACCATCTTTTAAATAAATATAAGTATTATAATCCGGGTTTAAGGCCGTAATTACACAATCATTCAAGTGTTTATTTCCACCATTGGCACTAAAAATCGCACCCGACTCCACAATAATACCGTATAATCCCATGGTAGTAATACAATCTATTTTGATATTTACACCTGGTCCCAGGGTCAAAGTACCACTGACCGAAATATCCCCCTGAATTATCCAAGTCAGATTAGTATATGCGGTATGATTTACCACTCCCCCATTATTTATAGTCACCGCACCACAGGTAAGATCGGCAGTAATCCTTACTGTATGCCCATTGGCAATAGTAGCAGTATCCTCTACTACATCAGGATAACCGGCCTGGTCCCAAACAGCAGGATTATTCCAATTTCCACTACCAACGGAAATATAATCAACTGCCCATATACTAGGAACTATTGTTAATATAGTAATTATTATCATTATTAATATTCCTCTATAATTACTCTTTCGACTTATTAAAATTTTGTTCATTTTCTCCCCTTTTTTATTTACCAATTTAATAATATATGAACACTTCTATATATTATATGTGCAATTTTTGTGCCAAAATAGAAAAATTTAAATAAAAACAGAAGAAAAAAAGAAAACTCTTAAATTAACAAGGAAATATTAACCAAAATAAAACTTTGGAAAAGTCATTCTGCTTTCTATAATGTCTTAAAATATCAATAGATTCCTGCTTCCCAGACTGTCTCATAATCCCCTTTTTGGTAGTCGCAGGCTTTAGCCTGCGTAAAATCTCCGACGATAACGCACCCTTCCCCCAGAGTCAGACAAGAAAGGTTGCGGCTACCACATAAAAATCTGAGTTATGACATAGTCTGTCCACAGGAATGATAATAAGAAAGAAAAAGCGATTTTGCAGAAATAATTAAGGGAAAGGTCTTAAATAAAAATGTTACTAGAATAATAAATTATTTATTTATTAAGTGTGGATTTTTTCTACATAGTGGGTAACTTTTCTACATTTTAAAGCCAAATTTTTTCATTTTATTATAAAGGGATTTCCGATCAATACCTAAAACTTTTGCTGCTTTTAACTTGTTACCGGATACTTCCTGTAATACTTTTTTAATCACTTTTTTTTCTAATTGTTCAATTGCCTGTTTTAAATTTAAAGATTCAGAAATAATAATTCCTTTGTCCCGGGAAATAAACTCCTCTGATGCAGAAGACAATACCTGAAACCTTTCCGGTAAATGTCGGGGAAAAATAGTTTCATCCGCAAGAAGAACCGCCCTTTTTATAACGTTTTTCATCTCTCTTATGTTTCCTGACCAGGAATACTGCCCTAATAATTTAAGTACTTCAGGCGAAAAACAATTTATTTGTTTATGCAGTTCCGTATTAGCTTCTTTCAAAAAATATTGAGCCAAAGGAATAATATCTTCTTTTCGCTTATGTAAAGGCGGTAAAAAAACAGTAAACTGGTTTAAACGATGGTATAAATCTTCTCTAAAGCAACCTTTTCTTACTGCCTCTTCCAGAGGAAAATTAGTAGCAACAATAATCCTTACATTTATTTTAATAACTTTTTTACCTCCCAAATGTTGTATTGTTCGCTCTTCCAAAACCCTTAACATTTTAGCCTGAGTAGAGGAAGGTAAATTTCCTATTTCATCTAAAAAAATAGTTCCTTCATTAGCCAATTCAAAATATCCTAACTTTCTCCTGTCCGCCCCGGTAAATGCCCCTTTTTCATAACCAAAGAGTTCACTTTCTACTAAACTTTCGGGTATTGTGCTACAATCTACAATAATAAAAGGTCTATTCTTTCTTAAACTTTTCTGGTGAATCAAATGAGCAACTACTTCCTTTCCTGTTCCACTTTCCCCCTGTAAAATAACTGTTAAATCTGTCGGACTAACTTGGTCTATTTGACTAAAAACATTTTTCATTACCTGGCTTTTTCCTAAAATATTTTTTGTTTCTATCTTTTCGTGTAAACACTGCCTGAGAAATTTTACCTCCTCGTTCAGATTTTTTGACTTAAACGCTCTTTCAATTACTAAAAGTAATTCTTCATTGGCTACCGGTTTATTAAGATAATCAAATGCTCCTAATTTTATTGCTTCCACCGCTGAATTTATTTCACCATAAGCAGTAAACATAATTATAGATAAATCCTGTTCTTTTTTTTTCATTTGCTTTAGAAGTTCTATTCCATTCATATCCGGTAATCTTATATCTAAAACAGCTAAATCGGGCTGTTCTTCTTCCAGTTTTTTTAAACCTTCTTTTCCGTTTTGAGCCGTGATCGGAAAATATCCTTTTTCCTTTAAAACATTAGACAACGTCCAGAGAATATCCGGTTCATCATCAACGATTAATATTGTTTTCATTTCTGTCTCCTTCTACTTTGTTTTACTTAGATTTTGGCATTGCCAAATTTAGGTAAAAACAAGGTAAATATACTTTTATAACAGTGCCTTTATTTTCCTCACTTTCTACTTCAATTCTTCCCTTGTGTTGGCCGACAACTACTTGATGAGCAACAGACATACCTAAACCTACCCCATCGGATTTAGTAGTAAAAAATGGATTAAATATTTCCTTAGCACATTTTTCGGAAATCCCACAACCTGTATCAATAAATTCAACGATAATTTCTTTATTTTTGGAACTAAGATATGTTTTAACGGTAAGTACCCCTCCTTCCGGCATTGACTGAAGTAAATTGATTGTTAAATTCAAAAAAGCTTGTTCCAAATGATCTTTATCAATCTTTAATTCAGGCAAAGAAGAACAAAATTGCTTAACTACCCGAACATTCTGATTAGAACATCTTGGTTGTATTAATTGACAGACTTTATTGAGAACTTCTGTAATGGATAAAACGTAAAAATTAATTTTTGATGGCCGGGAAAATTCAAGTAATTCTTTTACTACCTTATCAGCATTTTCTATATTTCGTAAAATTACTTCCAGATTCTTTTTAACCTCTTTCTCAAGGTTAAATTTAGAAAGGCAAAACTGAACTGCAGACATAATAACATACAGTGGATTACGTAACTGATGAGCAACCCCGGCTGCTAATTGGCCCAAGGCAGACATTTTTTCAGATTGAACCAATTGTTCCTGTACTTTTAAAAGTTCTTCCGTTCTTCTTCTTACATCTTCCTCCAAATTTATCTTTGCATCTTCTAATGCTTGATAAGCTCGAGTATTTTCTATTGCCAGGGCAGCATCTTTAGCAAAAATAGAAAGCAGTTTCATATCCTGCTCAACAAATTTCTTATCTTCTTTCAGTCTCTTTAAATTGACTATTCCTATAACATCATCTTTAATCATTAAAGGAACTATCATTCTTGATTTTACATTTTCAAACTCATCCTCAAACTTAAAATGTTCAACCATACTCTGTCTTCCAGCCACTATTCTCGGTTCTCTCCTCTTATCCTTTAAATCAGCAATTTGCTCATTAACACGCACTTTTCTTTTAAATATCTTACCGTCAAATACCGTCAAACAATTCCTGACTGTTA
>JAGLHV010000115.1 GCA_023143305.1 bacterium
AATTTTTTATCTTTTTCAATCCAGCCTTCATAAACATTTTTAATATCAACTTCGGAAGCTGGACTCATCCCTTTCGGTGGCAAAACAATGCTATCCCCACCTCGTTTAAATTTTCCGTCAACTATGCTTCCCAGCGGCAATGCCTCAATAATATACTTTTTCTTTTCTTTTCCATCTTTATCTGTTTCACAGGTTATAGAAAAATTTTCAATAATCGATAATATTTTTGCATCTTCTTTATCAGATATTTCAAGATATGCACCTAACGTAAATTTTTTTAATTGCTCATCATCCATACCATCGTATTTCTCTTTGTCAATCGCTATACGTATCTTATTAGGATAAACGGCAATAACATCACCAAAATATTCTTTACCCATAAATCACCTCACAAAATTTGTTTTATCTCATCTATATCATCAACATATACCTTTGTAATCGTATCAGAAGAAAAGTCAATGCCTGTTATTGTAAAATCATAAATCTCATTCCAATAATTTTCGGAGATTAATTGCAGTTCTTTATCAGAGTTAAAAATCCTAACTTTAATTACATCATTTTTATGGTTTTTAAAATTTTGAGTTAAACAATCCTTTTTAAAATTTGAGCCATAAAAAGGATACCCATCAACAAAATTGAAGTTTCCAGAATATAATTTCTCTTTTAATTCAATTTGTTTTTCTTTATTAATGTTTTTTAGTAATATATATGGAGCATCTCCCAAAAAGTGGTTAGTGGTTTTTTTTATAAAATGATCTGATATTTTTCGTAAAACATTAGCAATTTTATTATTAGAATCTTTCTCTTTTAGCTCTAAAATAAACAATCTTTTTTTAGTAGGAGTATTCAAGCGAGATGGAAATACTTTTTTCTTTATATAATTCAAATATCTTCTTTTCCCTAAAAATTGTTTATATGAACAATCAAAATATTTTTGCTCAAAAGCATTAACTTTTTCCAATATCTCTCTTCGAGTACATATTCTTTTAGCCAAATTTTGATTAGATGCTACTTTATCTGTTAAATAACGGAAGAAACACCAATACCACAACAAAGTTTTTTCATCGTCTTTAGCAAATTTTTTTATTGATTTCAAGACCAACTGTGTCTGATTGTTATAATCCACCGTAAAAGCTAAGACAAAATTATGGCAAAAATTTTGAAGATCTTCGTCAGAATATAGCAGTGATTCCTTACTAATCACACCCTTTATTTCGTCATGTGTAAAAATCTTTTCTTGGGGTTGTTTGTCTTTAAAATACGCTATTAAATAATATTTCAAACTACTATTTTTTTTCCATTCTTCTATTAGTTGAATAACCGCTTTTTTAATTTTTGATGATGAATAATTTTGAGCTTCTTTATATTTTATTTGATATATCTCATCTTTTGTTGAAAAATCTTGGATGCATTCAATAGCAATCAGATCATCTTCAGATGGAACATTCATAATTTTTAAAATAGTTGCATCGTATTGATATATAAAACCTTTTATAGCGTAATATCCGCCATCTATACTCATACCACCACCTTATTCTAAACAACATACGAGACATTTTTTATTACGAATTTACGGGATGTTGTTTAAACTTTTAATTTATTGAAATATCCATTCTTCAATCCCTTTTTCTTTTGTTATAGTTATTGCCCCTGATTTTTTCCCTAACAACTCCCTTAATCTTTTATCTGATTAAACTGTGTTTCCCCTTCCCTAAACTCATATTTCTGTGGGAATGAATTATAAGAAGAAAGGTGGTAGAAATACAATTGTGTGTTGAATATATATTTGTGTTACTTATTCTTTATTTCTAATACCTTTCTAAAACCAGGATGTATACTATAAATTCTCTCAGAATTTTCTTTTTGAACCCAATCACTTAATTTTAACAGTTTCCTTATATCGTATCCAACAGAATAAGCATATCTCTCTTCCATCTTTGAGGTTAAGATTCCAAGGAAACCAAACCATAATAATTTTTCAATTACACTCTTTATTTTTGAGCTAGGTATGTTACCTTTTATCAATAATTCGCCAATTTGATTTTCATATAAAGTAGCTTCCGTTTCAAGAAAACAATATAAAACGTCTCTTAGATTTGAATCAACATCGGATATCTCATAAGATAAGCCAGTAAATAAATCACGTGAATATGTTTCCTCAGACTGCAATATATCATCTGCGTTTATTCTATTATGTCCTCGATTAATTGCTGTCTGGAGTGCATAGGCTGAAAATAGCAAGAAATCTCTTGGTCTTTGCAAAGTACGCTCAATCATATAATTAAATGAACTAATGGCTCCTATGTGCAAATCAAACATATTTGTCCAAATTTCATTGAAATCTTCCACAGTTTTTGCATTATAATCGACACGCAAACCAAACATGACTTTAAATAGATTTACATCATCCCAATTTAAATAAACAACTTGCTCTTTCCCTCTATCTGTTGTTTCTTCTAAAAAAAACGAATATATATCACTTCTAACAAAAATTATACTATGAAAATTAATTCTCCTTTTTACTAGCATTTTTTTTAATTTTCGACCTGCAGATAGCAAAGCCTTTAATATTAGTACTTCATGTTCGTTTTGCTTATTCGCTTTCCAATTTTTATCTAAATTGTCGAACAAAAGCCAAACTTCCTCCTTGTCTGATAAATATTCAGCAAGCAGTTCTTTTAATTTAGCAATATCGTGAATGAAAATTAACTCTGTAATTCCGGGTGAACCTTTACTTAATTCTATCTTGGGTGACCGCTCAATAATTTTATTTATTAAATCATTTAATCTTTCCGAGAAGTCTCCCTGCTCTAAATTTCTATGCAATTCATATTCCTCTCTCAAAGAATTCCAAACATTACCCTTTTTTACATTCCTATTCGCGATAGCAACCTCTTTTTTATCTTTTAAAATTTTATGCGTAAGCTCAAGAAGCAAAACATAATCCCATAAAGCGGTTAAAGTGTGCTGCCTAACGGCCGGGGTCATTTTTCGCAATATTTCTTCATTTAATCTAGCAAACTGATAGCCTTCTGGCTTCAAATCTAAAACACAGACATCCCGACGAGAAGGATTAATTTGATGTCTCAATGCATAAAATAAAGCGGTTTTACCACTGCCCTTTCTTCCAACAATTATCTGCACATGTCCTTTTCTTGCCGCGTTAAATTCTCCTGTTCTAACAAAATATCCTCTTAAATTTTCAATTTCATTCTCTGCAGCAATATCTCCAATATCGATTTCCTCTAATTCAGAACGACTAATTGGAGCTATATTTTCAACAGGTGTTTGTAGAGTTAAAGCCACAGATTTAATGAAATCTTCCATAATTACATCAATTTGTGCTATTGTTTCATATTCGTTAACTATATCTCGATAATCTATTGGACTTTCAAACTTTCCCTCTTGTATCATTAAAACTCTTTTCTTAGATGCTAAAGCTAATCCTGCCACAAAAGCACAGCGAGCATTATGGACTAAAGAATCTTGTCTTTGAGGGTCGATTAAATGGACTATTACAGCTCTTGATTTATCCACTTCATTCAATGCGCTATCTAATGGCAATCGATATCTTTCTTTTGCGTCATAAAGTCTAAAGTTAAAAGGAGATTTTTTTAACACAGAGGTAATTCGCAAGCTTCCATCCGAATCAATGGGACTTTTTAAGTAATAAATTGGACGAAAAATATCAACTTTAACATTTCTCTGAATGAGCTTATTCACTGGGCAAGACTCAACAATATTAACAATATCATTTGAATTAGCAAACTTTCTATATCCTATTGTGTCAAGTAGACCAACTTGACTCAATACTTTTTTATTCTGCTCATAGCTTCCTTCAAATATTGGAATAAACGATTTAGAGAGACCTACAATAAAACCTATTTCAAATAAAACATTAAAATTTAAGTTTGTAATATCACATATTAATAATGAACTAGAAAAAATTGCTTTGCAAATCTCACAAAAAACAATTTTTCCTTCATTTTTTAAATTCTTCCAGATTAGATATTCTTTACTTTGATGTTTTTTAGCGAGTAGTTCAGCAGATCTTTCTATTGTTGAAGCAATAAGGGGTGGATTGGCAGGGTAAAGAAAAAAAGTCTTTTCCTTTTTATGTCTAGACAAATTTTTTTGGCAATTACAATTAATGTATTGACAAAAACTCTTGGTGTCTGAACTTTGAATTGTTTCATTTGAATACATGTCTGTATCCTATAAAATTAATTTATAAACAATACAGGAAGACATAGGGGACGTTGCGTATTTTAGGAACTAATTATTATGTGTGTTACTACCTTGTTCCTTTTTAGTTACTTCTTCCCCACTTCTATATAATTTATTTATTTCACTTAAACTAATTTTAATATAACTTAAACACAAAGTCAATTAAAATAAAGTTGTAGATATTTGTTATTTGATAAAGGGATGAATGATAGGGGAAGAAGGAGGTTTGTTTAAAAAAGATGGATTGCCATAAACTTAAAATAATGCAGTTTGCCCTAAACTACTCACTGCGTTCGAGTATAGGGCTCTCCGCCAAAAACTTAGTTTTGAATCAGTAATTTGATAGTAGTAAGTAGACCGTCAGCTTCGCTGACTAGTTGGGGCCAAAACCTTCGCAAACTCAGGTTTTGGCGGAGAGGGAGGGATTCGGACCCTCGAACGAGTTACCCCGTTACACACTTTCCAGGCGTGCGCACTCGACCAACTATGCGACCTCTCCGTAATGAAATACTATACTACAAAAATATAGGGAAATTGTCAAAAAATTTATTTTTTACTGAAAGTCAATTCTTCTTGTTTTCCTTTTTTAACTATATCAACTTTTATTGTGTCTCCGTCTTTAAAATCTCCCTGTAGTATTTTTTGGGCTAAGGGATTTTGAATCAGTTGTTGAATAGTTCTTTTTAACGGCCTTGCTCCGTAGACAGGGTCAAAACCCTGCCTGGCTAAAAGTTCCATTGCTTCATCAGTAAGAGTAATTTCTATTTTCTTATCCAGTAATTTTTTCTTTAGATAGTTAAGTTGAATTTTTACAATCTGTTTAAGATGTTGAGGTGTAAGGTTGTGAAATATAATTGTTTCGTCAATGCGATTGAGAAATTCCGGGCGAAAATGGCTGCGTAGAGCTTCCATTACCCGGTTGCGCATTTCTTT
>JAGLHV010000116.1 GCA_023143305.1 bacterium
GAGGCATTTCCTGCAATAGTCTCTTTGTAAGCAATTCTTGGGGCTCTAAACTCTAATTCCACCCCATATTTAGATTTTACCCTGGATTTTATCACTTCCAACTGCAAATCTCCTATTCCGGCAATAATCATCTCTTTGGTTTCCGCATCAAAACTAAATTTTATCGTTTTATCTTCATTCATTATTGCGGATAATGCCGATGCTACCTTTTCTTCGTCCCCTTTTGATTTAGAATAAACAGCTAACCTCATAACCGGCTCCGGAAACTCCGGTGATTTTATCAAAACAGATGTTTTTCCCTCTCCCAAAGTATCACCTGAAGCAGTTACTTTTAATTTTGCTACGCAGGTTATATCCCCGGCTTCTACTTCTGCTGTTTCTATATGTTTTTTTCCTTGTAAAAAACACAATTGTCCGATTCTTTCTTTGTGTTCTTTTGTCCAATTATACACATCTTTTCCGGTACTTACCTTTCCGCTACAAACCTTAAAAAAACTTAATGCCCCTGTGTGTTGCTCACTTATTGTTTTAAAAACCAACGCGGAAAAAGGAGCGGAAGAATCGATAGGGACCTCCGATTTTCTCTCATTAGGAGCAGGAAAATAATTTATCATTGTTTCCAACAGGGATTTTATTCCTACATTTTTTAAAGCGGACCCACATAATACCGGAATAATTTTTCTTTCAATAATTCCCTCTTTCAATTTTTCCTTTATTTCATTTTCTTCTATTGCCTGTCCTTCCAAATACTTTTCAGTTAAAGAGTCATCACTGGAGGCAATAACCTCAATCATTGCATCCCGAAGTTTTTCCGCTTCACCCTTAAACTCGTCGGATAAAGCTTTTTGATTGCTTTTCCCACTACCGGACTCAAATCTGACTTCTTCCATTTTAATCAAGTCCACTATCCCACAAAAATCATTTTCTTTTCCAATAGGTAACTGTAACGGAGTGATGGAGGTTCCGAATTTTTCCTTTAGCTCACTCAAAATTTTATCAAAATCAGCCATTTCTTTATCCAATTTATTAATAAAAATAATAAAAGGTATCTTTTCTTTTTCAATATATTCTAAAATGTTATCGATTTGTGTTTTTAATCCTGAAACAGCATCAATCACTATTATGACAGTATCCACTACATGCAAAGAAGAGACAACTTCGCCTATAAAATCAGCATAACCCGGAGTGTCAATTAAATTTATTTTTTTCTGATTATATTCAAAAAAGGCTAAAGACGCATTTATCGAAATTTTTCTTTCTGTTTCTTCCTTGTTATAATCACAAAGAGTAGTTCCCTGTTCAACAGTACCCAGACGTGCGGTAATTCCCGTGTCAAAAAAAATAGCTTCAGCTAACGAAGTCTTACCTGTATGTCCGCTACCTACAAGACAAACATTTTTTAAATCTGCTGTTACATATTTTTTCATACCATTCTCCCTCCCTGTTTTTTGAATTTTTTAGTTTTACAGAAAACCTGCAACCTAATATTTTCATTTTTCAAATCAACTACCCCGCAGTTCGCCATAGGCCCTTCGCCCCCCCTGCAATCGAATTGAATTAAAACAAAACCTCAACGAGTTTATCCTGTGATTTTTCACCTTTAACAATAGTGATTTTATTCTTTTTAGATTTAAAAAAAACGCTCAAAATTCTTATCAGCATCTTGTTTGCTTTTCCTTCTATCGGAGGTGCAGATAAATATACCTTGAGGTAACCGTTTTCTTCTTTTACCCGGTTCTTTTTTGCGTTAGGGATTACTCTTACTTTTAAAAGCATAATTTTTTTACCCATTAAAATTCTAACTATCAGCAAACAAACTCTTCAGGTCTGAATTTTCTTTTATTAAAATAATAAAGAATCGCTTCTCTAATTCTTTTTGAAGCTTTTCCATCGCCGTAAGGATTAATTGCATTAGCCATTCGTTGATACTCTTTTTTATCGGTCAATAACCGCTCAACAGAATTAACAATTTTCTTCTTGTTTATTCCAATTATTTTCGCTGTACCAAATTTGACAGCTTCCGGCCTTTCGGTAACCTTTCTTAAAACCAAGACGGGTTTTCCTAATGAAGGTGCTTCCTCCTGTATTCCTCCACTATCAGTTAATATCAGATAAGATGATTTCATTAAATTAACAAAATCAAGATAATTCAAAGGGCGAATTAAAGATACATTAGGAATTCCACTTAATATTTTCCTTGCCGTATCTGTAACTTCAGGGTTTAAATGGACGGGATAAATTATTCTTACTTTTTTATGTTTTTGGGCAATTTCCCTTAATGCATAACAAATATCTATCAAAGGTTTTCCCCAATTTTCCCGACGGTGAGCAGTAACCAGAATTATTTTTTCCGTTTTTTTATGAAATATTTTTTTTTCATCAATTTTCCTTTTTATCCGGGCAATTATTTTAAGGGCGTCTATTCCCGTATTCCCAGTGATAAAAATTCCCTCCGGAGAAATGTTTTCCCTGAGTAAGTTTTTTTTGTTTTTTTTAGTAGGAGCAAAATGTAATACACAAAGGGCATCCGACAACAAACGATTGACCTCCTCAGGGTAAGGATTAAACTTATCATAAGAACGTAATCCGGCTTCTATGTGAGCCACAGGAACCTTTTCATAAAAAGAAGTTATAGCGGCAAAAAGAGTAGTAGTCGTATCTCCGTGTATACAAACTAAATCCGGCCGTTCTTTTTTTATTACTTTCTCTAATTTGTTTAATGTATTAGTGCTGATTTGGTAAAGATTTTGTGATTTTTTCATTATATTTAAATCGTAGTGCGGTTTAATATTAAATAAGGTTAGAACCTGGTCAAGCATCTGACGGTGTTGTGCAGTAACGACGACTATTACTTTAAACATCTTTGGATATTTTTTTAGTTCGCAAATCAAAGGAGACATTTTAACTGCTTCCGGCCGGGTACCAAAAACACACATTATTTTTTTCAAATTTTATTCTCCTTTATTTATCTGCTATAGGATATTTACAATAAAATTATTAAAAAATAAAAAATATTTTTCATCTCACTATTACATTTTCAAAAATTACTACCAGGATGGAAAAAATTCCTGCCAGCACAACAACAAAATACATCATAAACATAATTTCCCGCTGAGTCCAGCCTTTTTTTAAAAGGCGATATTGAAAATCTTTTTTATTTATTTTTAAAATCAGTTCCTTTTTTTTTGAGCTTTGAAGGACAGAAAAAAATAAATTTAAAAAGGGCATCCCTACAAAAACCAGAGGAATAAATAAAGCAATTACCGCTGTTGTTTTCAAACGGCCAACCACGGTAATAACTCCCAACATAAAACCCACAAACATTTTACCGCTATTACCCAAAACTATTTTTGCCGGATGAAAATTATAAAAAAGAAAACCTAAACTCGCTCCTCCTAAAGCAGTACATAAAATAGCCGTCAGCTGTAACTGCCTGGTAATTATCATTGAACGGGTAACTTTCATTAACAAAATTGCAACTACTAAAAAAACCAAAGAATTAATAACGACAATTCCACCGGCTAAACCATCGGTATCATCAATTAGATTAATTATATTTGTAAATACAACCAACCATAAAATAGTTAAAAAATTACCTATTAATATTGAAAAAAAGAGATGGCCGGGTAAAAAGGGCAGAGATACTCCAATTACTTTTATTCCGGATGTAACTATCAGAAGTGCCGCAATTATTTGAATTAACAGTTTGGATACAATAGAAATACCTTTTTTATCATCAATTACCCCTAAAATAACAATGATAAGTGCGCCAATTAAAATACCCGCCAATTCCTGTCCGACCAAAATATTCTTACTACTAAGAAGTAAACGAAACTGAGCATTAAAAAACAAACTGCCTATGGAGACTACAAAAGCCAGAAATATCCCTATCCCCCCCCATAAAGGGACAAGATAAAAATCAACCGCATATCCTTTTGAACGGCCGTAAACACTATGTCGTATAGCTAAGGACCTGGCCAAAAAAGTAAAACCTAAACCAAGTATTAAAGCCGTAAAAAATGACCATAAATAAATTTTTAACATTAGTAGTTTTTTAATCTTTCCATATAAATGGGAAATTTCTCACACAAAGCTTTTACTCGCGTTTTTATTGTATTTAAACATTCTTCATCGCTGCCATGAATAAGGGCTTCATCCATCATTGCAGCAACTTCTTTCATTTCTTTTTCCTTCATTCCACGGGTAGTTAATGTCGGAGTCCCCAAACGAATACCACTGGTAACAGCAGGTTTTAAAGGGTCAAAAGGAATACCGTTCTTATTTACGGTAATTTCTGCTTTACCTAAAATCTTTTCCGCTTCTAAACCGGTTAATCCCTTATTTCTCAAGTCTATCAAAAATAAATGCGTATCCGTTCCTCCGGCAACAATTCTGTATCCTTTTTCTTCAAATTCCCGGGCTAAAACCTTAGCGTTGATTACAATTTGTTCCTGATATTGCTTGAATTCCGGTTTTAAGGCTTCTCCTAAAACAACTGCTTTAGCAGCAATGACATGCATTAACGGTCCCCCTTGTAATCCGGGAAAAACGGCCCGGTCAATTGCCCGGGCAAATTCATTTTTACACATAATCATTCCACCTCTAGGGCCCCGTAATGTCTTATGAGTAGTAGTGGTCACAAAATCAGCATAAGGTATAGGTGAAGGATGTATCCCGGCAGCTACTAATCCGGCAATATGGGCAATATCTACCATCAAATATGCTCCTACCTTATCGCAAATATCCCTGTATTTTTTAAAATCAATAATCCGGGAATAAGCAGATGCGCCGGCAACAATTAATTTAGGACGAAACTCTACCGCTAATTCTTCCATTTGGTCATAATCAATAAGTTCGGTATCTTTTTTTACTGATACAGGGATAATTTTAAAATATTTTCCGGAAAAATTCAGCGGATGTCCGTGCGAAAGATGTCCTCCGTGACTTAAATTTAATCCCATAATAGTATCTTGAGGTTTAAGCATGGCAAAATATACCGCCATATTGGCCTGAGAACCTGAATGAGGCTGAACATTTACATGTTCACAGTTAAATAATTTTTTTGCCCTTTCTATCGCCAGGGATTCCACAACATCCATATATTCACAACCACCGTAATATCTTTTACCCGGATACCCTTCTGCATATTTATTAGT